>URQL01000098.1 GCA_900550005.1 uncultured Erysipelotrichaceae bacterium | reverse complement strand
TCACTGATGTATTTAGGCATTTTATTTGTATTTGTATAAACTGGTAAAACAACGTTAAATGGGTTAGGTCCAAAACAAATCCATTCAATGGCTTTAATTGGATCTGGTACGTCACTACGAATTTGATTAATAGACATAAATCCTGTTCTAGCAATACCTATTGAACGATACATTCCTTTTTTATCACTCTTATTTGATGAATAAGGATTATATTCTGTTCCTTGATAATAGGAAGATAAAATGTATTTAACATCTTCTACTGTAATTTTATGTTCCGGAACTAAAGCCCATGGAATATCATCACTTTCTGGTGTATAATCTGCATTTTCTCCATCCCATTTATAAGTTCTAGGATTAAAGTAACGAGCCATATACCAAGCTCTTGGTGTATTGTAGACATGATCTTGATCATCATGAGAACCAAATACTAAACGAGGATTAAATTCACCATTGTTGTTTGTATCTAAATGATATTTTTCAATAAATTCTTTTAAATCTGCTGAACACATATTTTCTTTTTGTTCACCAAATGCATCATCTAAATCAAAACGATCTAATCCAAATTGGTTTGGCATCATAACATATTCTTCATCTTTTACTCTACGAGCGATCCAATGATGTCCACCAATAGATTCGAACCACCAAATTTCATTTTCATCATTAAAGGCAATCCCATTGCTTTCATAAGTACCGTATTGTTCAAGTAATTTACCTAAACGAATAACCCCTTCTTTTGCAGAATGAATATAAGGTAAAACTAAAACAACTAAATCTTCTTCCCCTAATCCACCAATTTTATCTTTTTCTCTTCTGCTTTTTGCTTTTTCATAACGTACTAAAGGATCAGCTCCTAAAACACGTGCATTACTTGTAATTGTTTCTGTAGCTGTCATTCCTACATTTGCTTCATTGATCCCTGCGGCTGCCCAAACACCATGTTTTTTATCAACACTTGGACAACATGTATAACGCATTGGGTTATCAGGAAGTTCTACTTCCACATGTGAAATTACACTTTTATATTTATGAGGTTGTTTTTTAGGATCCACAACCACCATTTTTTTCACATCATAAAAACCATCATCATTTCTTGCAATCATAGTTGAACCATCATTGCTTGCTTTTTTTCCAATAAGTATTGTTGTACATGCCATATAAATCTACCTTCTTTCTTTCCATAAGTAAATTATACAAAAAATGAAATAGAAATCAACATTTATGCTTTTTTTCTAATTTATTAAAAAAAATTTGACTAATCACATTCTCTCATCCATTTTAATATGAATAAAAATCTAACCCTAAACTAACATTTGAAAAAAAATTACATAATAAAATCTTTCCGCTAAGTAAAAACAGAATACCATCCAAAAGAAAGTAAATTACAAATTTATTTTCGCATTAATAATCAATAAATTAATAAAAATAGAAAGATGAGGAGGTTATAAAATGTTAACCATTAATTATAGTACACTTAGAAATTCAATGAAAAAAATATTTCGATTTTATCACAGATTCATTCGAAACATTAGTTGTTACTAGAAAATCAGGAGATAATATCGTTATCATGAGTGAAGAAACTTACAATAATTTAATTGAAAACAACTATATTAGACAAAGTAAAGCCAATTAGGATTGGATTCTTGAATCAATGAATCAATTAGAAAACAAAGAAACTATTAAGAAGAGTAAAGAGGATCTTTCACTATGAATATAGTCTTTACTAAAAATGGTTGGAATGACTATCAATACTGGTTAAATGAAGATAAAAAGAATTTAAAACGATTAAATAAGTTAATTCAAGATAATACTCGAAACAAAAATACAGGTATTGGTAAACCAAAAGCGTTGACAAACGATTTACAAGGCTTATGGTCTAGAAGAATCAATGAACGAGACCGCTTAATCTATAAAATAGAAAGCAACGAACTCGATATTCTATCTTGTCGTTACTATTATGGAGATCATTAAAGATCTCCTGTTTATTTTCTATTTTAGGATTAAACTTTTACGTTATTTCATGTATAATAGAGGTTGTAACAAAAAAAGGAGTGTTAAAAAATGATTTTAAATCAAATCGATCAAGACTTATTGTCTTTAGCAAATCAATCTGATCAAGAATTAAAGCCAATTTATGATCAAATTGATGAAATCTGTTTACATAATTCAAATCGTATCCTTTCTGCATTTATTGAAAATCAAGTATCTTACTCTGATTTTACAGATATTAATGGATATGGAAACTATGATGAAGGAAGAGATAAATTAGAAAAAATCTTTGCTACTGTACTTGGGTGTGAAGATGCGTTGGTTCGTCCACAAATCATGAGTGGAACAAATGCTTTATATTTAACTTTATCTGCCTTATTAAAACATGGAGATACCATGATTTCTTTATCTGGTGCACCTTATGATTCATTACAAGAAATGATTGGAATCAGTGGTAATTCTTCTCAATCATTGAAAGCTTATGGTGTTAGCTATGAACAAATTGATTTAATCAATGATGACTTTGATGATGAAAAAATTGTTGAAAGATTAAAACAAAATAATGTTAAATTAGTAGAAATTCAAAGATCTAGAGGCTATTCTCATCGTTTATCTCTAACTTTAGATAAAATTGAACGTATCATAAAAAAAATACGTGAAGTAAATAAAGATGTGATCATTATGATCGATAACTGTTATGGAGAACTTGTTGAAAAGCAAGAACCTGGTCATATTGGTGCCGATGTTGTGGTTGGTTCTTTAATGAAAAACTTAGGTGGAGGGATCGCTTCTACTGGTGGTTATATCGCCGGAAATAAAGATTTGATCTACATGGTAGCAGAACGTTTAACTGCTCCAGGAATTGGTAAAGATTTAGGTGCTAACTTTAACTTAAACAATTCTTTCTTCAAAGGAATTTTTATGGCACCAAATGCAGTTAAAAATGCTTTAAAAACGGCTATATTTTCATCTTATATGCTAGAAAAATTAGGTTATAAAAATGTCTCTCCAAGATATAATGAACCTCGTACAGACATTATCCAAACACTAGAATTAGGTACAAAGGAAAATTTAGTTGCCTTTACACAAGGAATTCAAGATACAAGCCCAATCGATTCGTTTGTTCGTGTATTACCTGCTCCAATGCCAGGTTATCCTTTTGATGAAATCATGGCAGCAGGAAGCTTTACGCAAGGAAGTACGATTGAACTTAGTGCCGACGCCCCTGTCATTGAACCTTATACATTGTATATGCAAGGTGGTCTTACTTTTGAATATGGTAAACTATCTATCCTACTTGCTTTAACGAATATGAAAAATAAATAAAGAATTAAGGTGTTAAGAAACGTTAATGTTTCCTAACACCTTTTAAGTATACAAAAAATCATAATAAAAAGCCTCGTTTGTGAGGCTTTTTAATCTCTATTAGTCTAAATCTTCACCATTAGATTCATATACTTTCTTCATGTAGTAGAATGAATCTTTTTTAGATCTTGATAAGTCTCCGTTACCTTCATCATCCATGTTAACATAGATAAATCCATAACGCTTTCTCATTTCACCTGTTCCAGCAGATACTAAATCGATATGTCCCCAAGGAGTAAATCCCATTAAGTCAACACCATCGATTTCTACAGCATCTTTCATTTGTTTAATATGATCTCTCATGTAATTAATACGATATGTGTCATGGATTGAACCATCTTCTTCTACTTTATCTAATGCACCAAGACCATTTTCAACGATCATCATTGGTAAATGATAACGATCATAAATTTGATTTAAGTTAATACGTAAACCAATTGGGTCAACTGTCCATCCCCATTCAGATGCTTTTAAGTAAGGGTTGCTTACACCTCTTGATTGGTTACCATCTGTTTCTGCATATTTTTCTGGATGAGCAGAACATGCCATTGAACTATAGTAAGAGAATGAATAGAAGTCTACTGTACCTTCTTTAATTAATTCGTCATCACCAGGTTCTTTTTTAATAACGATTCCATCTCTTTCTAATTGTTTTAATTTATATTCTGGATAATATCCTCTGCATAATACATCTCCATAGAACCATTTGAAATCATGTGCTTGTAATACTTCAGCTAAAACATCTTCTGGATCACAAGTTCTTGGATAGCTTGCTCCATGAGCAATCATTAAACCAATTTGGTTTTCAGGATCGATTTCATGTCCAATCGTTACAGCTTTAGCACTTCCTACAAATAAATTCCATCTTGCTTGTTCTGCATTTTGTTTATTAGATAAGTGTTCATGTACCCCATTCATCATGAAGTTGGTATTGATATTGATTTCGTTAATTGTTAACCAGTATTTTACTAATCCTTTATAACGAGTAAATACTGTACGTACATAGTTTTCAAATGCATCAACAGTATGTCTTGATACCCAACCATCATATTCATTAGCTAAATGTAATGGGCAATCAAAATGATAAAGTGTTACTAATGGTTCAATACCATATTTATGACATTCTTTAAATACATTTTCATAGAATACTAAACCTTCTTCGTTAGGTTGTTCATCATCTCCATTAGGGAAGATTCTTGTCCAGTTAATTGATAAACGATAAACGTTCATTCCCATTTCTGCAAACAATGCAATATCTTCTTTCCAATGATGATAGAAATCCGTAGCTACATGGCTTGGATAATAAGTATTTGGATCTACGATAGCTTTAGCTCCAGCAGGAATATCATCGCTACCTTTAAAAACTTTTCTTGTTCCATCTGGTAAATCGCAAATAAATGTTCTTGGAATACCATGGATACCGTCACCACCAGTTAAAGTATCGGCAACAGCTAATCCTTTACCTCCGCTTAAATATCCACCTTCATATTGGTTTGCAGCAGTAGCTCCACCCCATAAAAATCCTTTTTTAAATCCCATAAAAAAAAATATCTCCTTCCTTATTTATGCTTTTATTATATCAAATTTTGAAAGTGATTCCGTTTTTTTTCAAAATTTTAAAATATTTCTTTTAAAGTAAAAAAGATGTTTCATTTAAGAAAACATCCTTTTTATACGCTTCCAGCTTGACCCCCATCAATACGAATAATGGAATTATTGATAAAGTTTGCTTCATCACTGATCAAAAATTTAACAAGATAAGCCACTTCTTCTGGTTTACCATATCGTCCAACCATGATTTTTTCTTGTTCTGATTTCAAGAATTCTTCATCATAGCCATCTAATTCATTTTCAGTTCCAATAAATCCTGGTGCGATTGCATTAACATGGATATAAGGGGCGTATTCAAAAGCTAAGTTATGAGTTAAAGAAATGAGTGCTGCTTTTGAAGCATCATAATCTAAACACATTGGATAATACGTATTGATTCCATTGGTAGAAGCAATATTGATAATACGTCCATATTCCTTTTCCAACATTTTTTTATAAACTCTTTTACTGCAATTAAAAGCTCCTACTACATTCACATCCATCGTTTTTCTGAATTCTTCTGCTGTTTTTAAATGAAATAAATTAGATAAATCAATCGCAGCATTATTAATTAAAATATCTACTCCACCTAACTTTTCTTCAATTAAGGTGATCATTTGATCCACTTCTACTTCTTTAGAAACATCCGCTTGAATCGCTAAACAAGAAACGGAATATTCTTCTTCAATTTTTTGTTTTAAAAAGTTGGCCTCTTTACTTGAACTAAGGTAATTAATAACAATAGAATAATGATTTTTTGCGAGTTCTAAAGCAATCGCCTTTCCTATTCCTTTAGCGCCCCCAGTAATCAATACAACTTTATTATTCATAAGAACAAAAAAGAGCTTGAATTAAGCTCTTCCTGCATATTTCCCATCTGTTGAAAAGACAACAATTTTTTCACCTTGTTCAATAAATTGAGGTACTCTAAGTGTTAATCCAGTATCTGTAACAGCATCTTTTGTTTGGTTAGATGGTGCTCCTTTAATAGCTGGATCTGTTTCAACAACAGTTAATTCCACTTTTTCTGGAACAGAAACAGATAATAAATCTCCTTCAAAGAACATTAATGAAACTGTTGCACCTTCAACGATGAAGTATCTATTAAATCCTAAATGATCTTCGCTTAATTCATAAGTTTCATAAGTTTCCATATCCATGAAATAGTATGTAGAATCTGCTGAATATGAATATTGAGCTTCTTTATTAGAAATGTTAGCAGGTTCAAATTTAATGTTTGCATTAAAATTCTTTTCTTGAATTGAACCTGTTTTTAAATTTCTCATTTTTGTTTTTAAGATAGCTGCCCCTTTTCCTGGTTTTACGTGTTGAAAATCTAAAACTTGACAAGGATCACCATCAACGATTAAAGTTAATCCTGTTCTAAAATCTCCTGCAGCAATTGCCATAAGTATTACTCCTTTTCTTATTTTTATTTTTTACATTCTTATTTTATCAGTTTTATTGCCTAATCACAAGTAAACATAGACTAAAATAAAGATGCTTTTTGATTTTCTTGATGTTCTTTAATGTATTTACTCCATTTAATATACCCATAAGTTGTATTTGTGAAGTAACCTAATTTTAAAATCAAT
>URQL01000097.1 GCA_900550005.1 uncultured Erysipelotrichaceae bacterium | reverse complement strand
ATTTCTATCATCATTATAAAGAAGATATTGCTTTATTTGCGAAAATGGGATTTAAATGCTTTAGAACATCCATTGCATGGTCTAGAATCTTTCCTAATGGAGATGAATTAGAGCCAAATGAAGGTGGTTTACAATTTTATGATGATTTATTTGATGAATGTTTAAAATACAATATTCAACCTGTCATTACTTTATCTCACTTTGAAATGCCTTATCATTTAGTTAAAACCTATGGTGGTTGGCGTAATCGTAAAATGATTGAATTTTTTGAGCGTTTCGCTAAAGTATGCTTTGAAAGATATCAAGATAAAGTCACTTATTGGATGACTTTTAATGAAATCAACAATCAAGCGAACTATTCTTCAGATCTTTCTACTTTCACGAATTCTGGAATTATCTATAAAGAAGGAGAAGATCGTGAAAGAATCATGTACCAAGCTGCTCACTATGAACTTGTCGCAAGCGCAAGAGCAGTAAAAATTGGACATGAAATCAATCCTAAATTTAAAATTGGTTGTATGATCGCCATGACACCAATTTATCCTTATTCATGTAACCCAAATGATATGATGATGTCCGTTGGGGCAATGCATAAACGCTTCTGGTTCTTAGATGTCCATGCTCGTGGTTATTATCCTAACTATATGATTAACTTTTTTGAAAGAAAAGGTTATGATTTAGACATGACAGAACAAGATGAAGATGACTTACTTGATGGATGCATTGATTACATTGGTTTTAGTTACTATATGTCTTTTGCAACAAAAGATGCTCGTCATGATATCAACTTTGATTATAATGAAGCTACAGATTTGTGTGAAAATCCATATATCGGTGCGACAGAGTGGGGTTGGCCAATTGATCCTGTCGGACTTCGTTATTCTATGAACTGGTTCTATGATCACTATCAATTACCATTATTCATTGTTGAAAATGGTTTTGGTGCCATTGATGTTAAAGAAGAAGATGGTTCTGTTCATGATGGTTACCGTATTGATTATTTAAGAGAACACATTAAAGAGATGAAAAATGCAGTTGAAATCGATGGTGTCGACTTATTAGGTTATACCGTTTGGGGATGTATTGATTGTGTATCTTTTTCAACAGGGGAAATGAAAAAACGTTATGGTTTTATCTATGTTGATAAAAACAATGATGGTTCTGGTACGTTTGCTAGAAGTAAAAAAGATTCATTTGATTGGTATAAAAAAGTAATCGCAAGTAATGGTGAAGATTTAGGCTAAGGGAAGTTTTTCTTCCCTTTTTTATTTACAAATTCCTCTTTTCGTATTAAACTAGCACATGGGTAGAAGGAGGATTTTTAATGAAAAATTTAGGTTTTTACAATGGAAAATATGATTTATTAGAAAATATGCAAGTCCCAATGTTAGATCGTGCATGTTATTTTGGTGATGGTGTTTATGATGCGTCTTATGCATCAAACCATACGATTTTTGCTTTACAAGATCATCTTGATCGTTTCTTTAACAGTGCTAAATTACTCGATATCAAAATTCCTTACACAAAAGAAAAGTTAGGTCAAATTCTTTGTGAAATGGTAAATAAAGTAGATAGTCCTGAACAATTTGTCTATTGGCAAGTAACCCGTGGAACAGGGATCCGTAATCACATTTATCCTCAAGATATGGTTGGAAATATTTGGATCATGTTAACACCAAAAACATTACAAGATCGTCATAAGGAAATGCGTCTAATCACCATGGAAGATACACGTTTTTTACATAACAACATTAAAACGATCAATTTGATTCCAGCAGTTATGTATTCAACGAAAGCTGCTAATCAAGGTTATGATGAATGCGTTCTACATCGTGGTTTAAATCGTGTTACTGAATGTGCACATAGCAATGTTTCAATTTTAAAAGACGGTTGTTTTATTACAGCACCTACGGATGAATATATTTTACCAGGAATCGCTAGAAAACATTTAATTGAAGCATGCCATAGATTAAATGTTCCAGTAGAAGAAAGAATTTATTCTGTTGAAGAGCTATTAAATGCAGATGAAATCATTGTTTCTAGCAGTACCAATCTTTGTTTAAGAACAAAATCAGTTAATAATCAAACTGTTGGTGGTAAAGATCTTACTTTATTTAAAAAGCTACAAGAGGAAGTTTACCAAGAATTTGAAGAATATACGCAAAATAAACGACAAGACTAAAAAAACACATCTAATTCAAGATGTGTTTTTCTTTACTTTCTAATAGACAAATTACACGACCTATATAAAAAGCAGAAAATAACGTTCCAACCCCAATACCGTAAATTGGATTATGGGATACCAAACAAACAAGACAAGTAATTAAAATCATTGTAATATCAAAACCATTCTTACAAATCGAATAAGGGTGTTTAAATACTTTCGAAATACTGTAAACAAGACCATCTACCGGTGTCAACACGATATCTCCCTTAATCATTAAAAAAACACCTAATCCACAAAACGTATTTCCTACTAATAAAATAAGAATTTGCATAGGCAAAGTTAAAGTTAAAGTGGGTAAAAGGAATTGGTAGAAATCAACAAGAATCCCAAACACAAAAGAAAATGGAATTTCAAATAACAATTTAACGGTGATTTGTTTTTCTAAAATAATTTGTATCAATACAAAAATTAAATAAAACACAATATTGGCTTGTCCAAAAGAAAGTTGCGTTATTAAAGAAACAGCATAAGGTAATGTACTAAATGCACCTACGCCAAGTAATGATAACGTATTAAAAATAATACCTAAAGCCAGAATATTCATTCCAACAACATATAAAATTAATTTTTTCATTTAATCCCTCTTTTCTTACAAAATTATAAAAAATTTAGTTATATCTTTCCAATATTGTTTTTTCATTATATAATAACTTTTAGTTATGAGGTGATTTTATGAACAGCAAACAACTTGAATATTTCATTGATTTAAGTCAAACTTTAAATTTCACAAAAACAGCACTGAATTTTTATTTATCTCAAACAGCCATTACAAAACAAATTCAAGCCTTAGAAAAAGATTTAGGGATAACGCTTTTTACACGCACGAAAAAATCTGTCGTTTTAACAAAAGCAGGTCATTTTTATCTTCCCTATGCTAAAGAAATTGTAAAACAAGTCCATTTAAGTTATCAAGTCGTTGAACAATACAAAAACAGATTACAAGGTGATCTTTACATTGGCTTTATCAAATTTTTAGATCAAGAACTCCTTCTCCATTTTCTACAAACGATCAAAACGAAATGTCCAAATAGCCATATTCACTATCAAGCTTATACACGTAATGAACTTTTTGAACACTTTAATCAAAGAAAACTCGATCTTATTGTAACTTTTGATTACCCTAAAATTCAAAATTACCCCCATATTCTTTTAAAAAATAGTCATTTAAGAAAATATTATCATCAAGATTGTAGTTTAGAAAATCTTCCTTTAATTTATGATGTTCAAAAAGAATATTTAGATCAAAGTGAGTTAGAACAAATCCTACTCAAATTATGTTTAAAGGAAGGTTATGCTCTACTGCACGACTTTATAGAATTGCATCCCTATGCCTCGTACTTAGATTTCCAAGAAACAACGCTCCTTTCCCCTATCTCTTTTTACTACCATGAAGACCATCATAATCCTGTTCTTGATCAAATACTAACTCTCTATAAAAAAAGCGGATGATTAATCCGCCACAGCTTGTTTAATACAAGCTTTTTGTTTTTGGTAAAAAGTAAGTTGAGGTTGGATTGAATAAACGTTTTGTGATACTACTTGCATTCCCCCATGAATAAAGATTTCAAAAATTTGATGATCATAATAGATTTCTAAATCATAATAATGATTTAATTTCCCACTCACACAGGTTTTTGCCACTTTAGGATGTTCAATCGTCACTAAAGTACGATCTACAAATAAGCTATCTTGTTGAATTTTAAGTTTTAAACCTGCTAATTGAATTTCTTCATTTTCTTCTAAAAGATAATTCATTTTAAAAGGGATCGACCAATTTATTTGGTTTACCTCTTGCTTAAACAAAGATTCGATATTTGGGTGAACTTTTTGGTAAACTTGAAGGCCTTTTAATTTAAAAATTCTTGGATAACTAAACATTCCTACAAAAGAATCTCCTTTTTCAGGAATACGCATACGAATCCAAGCTAAGCTTGTGCGTTGCTTATTTTCATCTAAAAAACTTTGCATGGCATAATAATCTCGCCCATGATCCAAGCACTGAGATGGTCCTAATTTAGTTAGAGTGCATGATTGTTCATTAAAAGAAACGGGCATGATCCTAGCTAAACTATCTGGTCCGGGAGGAGTCATCACATGCTCTGGGCAATAAGATAAAAAGGTTTGCCCTTCAATTTCAAAAAGATCAGGGCATTCTAGCATATCACCAAAGTCATCATCGATAAATTTATTTTTATAATGGAAGTGTTGTCCATCTTCACTTTCATAAAATAAAACTTGTCCCTTATACGTTTGATTTCGTTTAACTTTACTTCCAATAATCATGTATAAATGGCCATTTTTACCAACCCATACTTTAGGATCACGGGTATGGTGAAAATCGCCAATTTTTGGATCTGTAATAGGTAAAAGAACTTGTTGTTTATCATGAAAATTATCAAATGTAAATCCATCTTGACTTTTAATTCGTGCTTGTGAAGCAATCAAAACATCTGGATATTTTTGCTTATGAATATTTTCTTCATCTAATTCTTGATATTGAATAGCGGTATAATAAAAGTAAAGTTGATTTTTATAAATGACACTACTTCCTGAAAAACAGCCATTTTGATCATAAATTTTAGATGGATAAAGTGCGATTGGTAAATGTTTAAAATGAACAAGATCCTTACTCACTGCATGACCCCAATGGATCGTTCCCCAAGAAGGAGCATAAGGAAAATGTTGGTAAAAAAGATGATAATTACCTTGATAATAAATAAGACCATTAGGGTCATTTAACCAACCTTTATTCGCTGTAAAATGGTATCGTGGTCGCATAATTCTTTTCCCCCCTCAAATTAGCTTTATTATAACATAAAAAAGACCCGAAGGATCTTTTAAATTATTTATTATTTTTGGCCATGTATTCTTCGATTTCTTCTGTTGTTCGAATAATGTCTTGTGATAAGCATACACAGCCATCTTCTGTGATGAGTAAATCATCTTCAATACGAATACCAATATTTTCTTCTTCAATGTAAAGTCCTGGTTCATCAGAAATAATAGCGCCTGGTCTTAATTTACGGTTTGAGGCAATAGTTGCATCATGAACATCAATTCCTAAATGGTGTGATACTCCATGCATATAATATTTGATCAATTCACTATCTTCTTTAATTAATCCAATACGTTTTAATCCATCGGCTAATACTCTTTTACAGATGTTATTTAAATCAACTGTTGTCATTCCCGGTTTAGCTTCTTTAAGAATCGTTCTATTAGCAAGTAAAACAATATCATAAATTTCTTTTTGACGAGCTGTATATTTTCCACTAATTGGATATGTACGCGTAATATCTGCACAATAACCATCATATTTAGCTCCTAAGTCAAGTAAAATCAATTCATTATCATTACATGGTGAATTGTTTTCCATATAGTGAAGCATAGTTCCATTGTATCCAGCTCCAGCAATCGTATTAAATGAAGGTCCACTTGCTCCATTATAACGAATCATATATTCAAAATTAGCTTGAACTTGATTTTCATACATACCTGGTTTTAATGTTTGTAAAACATATTCAAGACCTGATTTTGTAATATCAATTGCCTTTTGTACTTTAGCAATTTCTTCTTTATCCTTTTGCATTCTTAGTTCAGCAATTAATGGATAAGCATTCTTTAATTGTACAAAAGAATAACGATTTTTAAATTCTTCAGCTTTAACATGGTTATAATCAGGTAAATCTGTTGGTGTATGACGATATAAATCGAAATAAACTGTAGATACACTTTGTTGCATCATTAATGTTGTTATAAATTTATCAAATTCATCTAAATATTTAATATTTTGGATTCCTGATATTTCTTTAGCTTGATCAACTGTTAATTGTTTTCCCATCCATTTTTCTTCTAATGGATCAATTCTTTTAATAAATAAAACAGGATCAAAATCTTCTCCTTTATGCATTACGAAAATCACGTCTTTGCGTTCAATTCCTGTTAAATAGTAAAATTGTGTATTGACTGCAAATGGATGATAAGCATCAACACTAATGTGATGTTGTACTCCTGAATAAAGTATCATTAATTCGTTATCTGCCATTTTATTAAAAACAGTTTGTTGTCTTTGAGTTGTACTCATATTATCCCCCCTAATTGCTTTTAATTATACATCAAAATTAGCTAAAGGTAAAATAAAATGATTGTCCTTTATTTAATAAAAGACAATCATTTTAACTTTAACCTAAATTAAAATAATCCTTTTGTTTAGAAACAAAAATTTCTAAATCAAATTTTGCTTGAAGTAATTCTTTCGTTTTTATTGTCATAATTTGTTCTAAAAAATGATTGGCATCAATTAATGTAAATTGGTGATTCATTGCCCATTGTG
>URQL01000096.1 GCA_900550005.1 uncultured Erysipelotrichaceae bacterium | reverse complement strand
AAATTTTCATTTATTTATCTCCTTCATATACAAATTGATTATTTGAATTTTCTAATGTTGGTCCAATTTGATCCTTTTCACTAAGTACTGGTTCAATTCCATTTAATAATGATCCCCAATCTACATTAGCAGTTGGATCATCATAACGCATTCCACCTTCAGATTCTTTATTGTAGACATTATCTACTTTATATCTGAATTCTACATCATCTGTTAATGTTAAAAATCCATGAGCAAAACCTTGAGGAATGAAGAATTGACGATGATTTTCTTCACTTAATTCACAAGATACCCATTTACCATAGGTAGGACTTCCTTTACGAATATCAACTGCAACATCAATAACTTTACCTTTTGTACAAGATACAAGTTTAGATTGTGCATAAGGCGGATTTTGCCAATGTAGTCCTCTTAATGTTCCTTTTTGAGCACTAAATGACATATTGTCTTGAACAAAATCAACTGTAATACCTAATTTTTCATATTTAGGTTTTGAATATGTTTCTGTAAAATATCCACGGTGATCTCCAAAAACATCTGTTTCAACAATTAAAACACCAGGGATAGCTGTTTCAATAACTTTCATTTTATTTCCTCCAATTAATCAATAAATTTACCATCTAAAATATCTTTTAAATATTTACCGTATTGATTCTTTTTGAACATTTCATAAGCTTTTTCTAGTTGTTCTTTACTCATCCATCCATTTGTATAAGCAATTTCTTCTAAGCATGCAATTTTTCTATTTTGATGAGTTTCTACCGTTTTAACAAAATTAGTTGCTTCTACTAAAGATTCATGTGTTCCTGTGTCTAACCAAGTAAATCCTTGTCCAAGTAGCATAACATCTAATTGACCTTGTTCTAAATAGATTTTATTCAAGTCTGTAATTTCTAATTCACCACGAGCTGATGGTTTAATAGATTTTGCATATTCAACAACTTTATTATCATAGAAATAAAGTCCTGTAACTGCATAATTAGATTTAGGTTGTTCTGGCTTTTCTTCAATAGAAATAGCTTTACCATTTTTATCAAATTCAACTACTCCAAAACGTTCTGGATCATCAACATAATATCCAAATACTGTTGCTCCTTCTTTTCTAGCTGCACATTCTTTTAAACGCTTTGTTAAACCATGACCATAGAAAATATTGTCTCCTAAAATCATAGCTACACTATCATCACCGATAAATTCTTCTCCTAAAATGAATGCTTGAGCTAATCCATCTGGTGAAGGTTGTACTTTATATTGTAAATGAATACCAAATTGGCTACCATCACCTAATAATTCTTGAAAACGTGGTGTGTCTTCTGGTGTTGAAATGATTAAAATATCCTTAATTCCAGCATTCATTAATACTGATAATGGATAATAAATCATTGGTTTATCATAAATTGGTAATAATTGTTTACTTGTTACTCTTGTAAGTGGGTATAAACGTGTTCCACTTCCTCCAGCTAAAACGATTCCTTTCATAAGTTCGTCCTCCTTTATACACGTTTATATTAAACCTTAACGTTACGTAAAGGTCAAGTACTTTTATCAATTATTGCATATAAATAGACATGCTTCTTTTGTAATTGTAATAGATCCTGTTTTTTCCATCTTATTTTCAATAAATTTCCTAAATTTCTCAATATCTTTTCCGATAATTTCATTTTGATTACCGTGACAACTTAATACATAATTTACTAACGGATTAACTTCATTTACAACCAGCTTATCCTCATAAATTTGCATTTCAATATGTTTAAAATAAGGACTAAGCATCATCTGTCCATTTTCTAAGCCGAAATTTTCATATAAATTATGGTTAGATAAATGAATTCTTGAATCATATTCTTTTACTAAATCATTTAATTCTTTCATATGTTTTTTACTATATGTTGTACAATAAAAAATCCCGTTTTTATGAAGTACCCGTCTAATTTCCTTTAATCCTTCTTTTATATCCTTCAAATAAAACAACATATGATTTGCAATAACACAATCAAAAAAATTATCTTTAAAAGGAATTTGTTCACAATCTACAACCATATAATTAATATCCATATTGTTTAATCTTTTCTTAGTATCCTCAACCATTCCTTTAGAAAAATCAGTCAAATAAAAATCACGATTACGCAAATCAATATCTAAATAATCCCACATTTTACCATTGCCACATCCTAATTCTAATAAGCGATTCACTTTAGTAAATTGAATATGATCATAAATCCATTTAAACCACGGTATTGGATTAACAGAGAATTTTTGATGAAGCTCAATTCGTACATTTAAGTTTGTTGAATTATGATATTGATCAATAATGGTACGATCATTATTCGTAAGTTGAATTAACTCAATAATACGACCCCATTCCATTTGATTTTTTTCAAGTAAACTAGATGTATTTTTTAAAGCATCTCTAAGCAGCGTTAAATGATCTATCTTTTGATTTACTAACTCCATTTGTACTTGTAAAGATTCTCTAAAAGAATGAATATCATCATTTAAAACAATTGGTGTAATTTCTTCTAAACTAAAACCTAATTGTTTTAAAAGTAATATTCTTTGTAACTTCAATAAATCACCATCACTATAATAACGATAACCATTTTCTTTAACAATACTCGGTTTTAACAATCCATAACTATCATAATAACGAATTGTTCTAGGAGTAACATTTGCCATTTTAGCAAATTTTCCAATTGTATATACTCTTTCCATTATTACCTCCAAAAAAATCCCACCTGATGTGGGATTAAAAATTAACTTAATATAAATGGTCCATGTTCAATAACAAAGTTTTTGTTGTAATAAGGATCACCATTTTGAAGAATATCTTTCCATTTACTTTGGAATAAACGAATTTCTCCTTCAAAACGTTTTTGTTTTTCAATTGTATCTTCATATCCTCTTGATTTAGATTCATAATGATGCCATAAAGAATGTGCATTGAAAACTACAAGTTGATTCAATTCTCTTACTTTTAAACAAAAATCAATATCATTTAATCCAACTTTAAATTCTTCACTAAAGCCATGGACTTGATCAAAGCATGATTTTTTTACTAACATACACGCTGCTGTAACAGCACTATAATTACAATTAATACGTGCACGTACCATATAACCATAGTCATCCTTATCAATACCAGTAAAGACATGTCCGGCAAAGCCACCAAATCCAATGACAACTCCGCCATGTTGTACAGTATCATCTTCGTATAATAATTTTGCTCCAACGATACCTACATCATCACGCATACAACAACCTAACATTTCACTAAGTGAATCCGGCTTAATCATTTCCGTATCATTATTTAAGAATAATAAATAATCACCAGATGTAAAAGTTACCCCATAGTTATTAATTGCTGAATAATTGAAATCACCTTTATAAGTCACAACTTTTACATTGTCATGTTCTTTTTGTAATTCTTCATAATATTCAAAAATTTCTGTTGTGGTACTATTATTTTCCACAATAATAATTTCAAAGTTTTTATAAGTATTAACATTATATAAAGAGTCAATACATGTTTTTAAAGTATCTTTTAAATCTTTATTAGGAATGACGATAGATACAAGAGGATTATCTGTTGTTTCATAAATTGAATGATACATTCCCCATAATGGTTTAGGCATTTGTTCAACTTTAGCCTTAATTCCTACACGTTGATAATGTTCTTCTACAGCCTTGCGCCCTGCTTCATAACAATACAATTTACTTTCCGGATTTTCTGCAGTAGAAGCTGCATGCATACGCCAATGATATAAAATCTTAGGAATATGATGAACATGATTTGCTTTTTCAATGCATCTAAACATGACATCATAATCTTGAGCACCATCAAATTCAGATCTAAATCCACCTACACCAACAATAATATCTCTTTTAACTACAAAGAAATGAGTTATGTAGTTATGAGAATAGAATAAATCAGGACTAAAATCAGGTTTAAAATTTGGATCTTCAAACTTACCTAAAGAATTATTTAATTTATCTTCGTCTGTATAGATAATATCATGTTTTTCTTGTTGTAAACTTTGAACAATTTCAAATAAACAATCTGGAGTTAATAAATCATCATGATCAAATAACCCAACATATTCTCCAGTAGCCAATTCTAATGCTTTATTTGTATTACCAGAAATACCATAATTTTCGTCTAAATAACAAGCTACAATTCTTGAATCTAGCTTTGTATATTCTTCAATCATTTGACGAGCTTTATGACTGGCGTCACTTCCATCAGCAATACAAAGTTCCCAATTTGAATAACTTTGATTTAATAAAGATTCAACCATTTCTTTTAAAAATTTTTCTGGTGTATTATACGTAGGTACAATCACACTAATTTTAGGACTATAATCAAATTGTATTTGTTTTTGTCTTTCTAATTCTTGATTAGTTACTTTATGATTATTAAACCATTCATCATAAGGAATACCAAATCCACCAGGTCCTTGTCGCAAACGACGAATTAAGCCTTTTACACCATGACGCTTAACATATCTTCCAGCTTTAACAAAATTAACCGGTTTTATTAAGCTTACATAATGTTTTGTTTTAACCTTCACTTTAGCAACTTTTGTTAAAATAACCTTATTTGCTTCTTCTAAAACTGTTTCTTTTTGATTTGTTAAAGACACATAATATTTTTTTCCTAATTCGCCATTAAAATTAAAAGTAAAACCAGCATACTGTTGTTCTTCAGATAAAATTTTAAATTTAACTAAATCAGAACGTTTAGTTATAGATAGAGTATGCTCAACAGGTTGATTATTTTCATCAACTAAATCGTAAGTTAACGGATCACCTAGTAAAGAAACAGCCCAGCCACTGATAACATATTTGCCAGGAGCACCATGATCTTTTACGAAAGAATCAACTCTTACTTCAATTGATCTAGTATCCATAAAACGATCAATAATGATAGAATTCCATTCTTTTAATAAATATTTCTTTTGATTATCATAAGCATATAATTTTATTGACTCAACATTTGTAAAATCTTGACAATCAACAATAATACGAAATCCACAATAATCATTTTTACAATATTTAGAAAATTTATTTTTAACATCGCTACGTTGTAACGTTACTATCTCATAATCAACATTTTGATTATTAACATGAATTTCATATTTAAAATCTTGACCATTCTTACTAAAAGCCCAACCATAAATAATGATTTTCTTTTGATTATCGTATTTTCTATATTTAAAATCATCAATATGACAACGATATTCTTTCATAAAATCCTCCTAAAGTTCTTCTGCAAATCCTTTTTGTAATTTCTTAAAGATTAAATATCCTGCAATTAAAATAATTACACTAAAAATTGTAACAATACCTAATATTTTCATATTTGGTAGTTGATGATATAAGAAAATATCACGATAAGACATAATAACATGTGTCAAAGGATTTAAGTTAATTAATTTATATAAAATTCCACCACTTCCAGAAAATAAACTTAACTCATAAATAATGGGTGTTCCATACATTAACATATTTAGCATAAATTGAATAATATATTCAGTATCTTTAATATACACATTAATTGCTCCTAAACCAAAAGCTAATCCTAATGTAAAAATTGAAAAAATTAAAGTAATAACTGGTAATAAGATGATGTGCCAACTAATACCTACTCCATCACCAATACAAAATACAACAATAATAATACATGAAATTAAAAAGTTAACTAATTGACTTAATACAACAGATATCGGTAAAATTTCTCTAGGAAAATACACTTTTTTAATAATTCCAGCATTTGCTCGTACTGTTGTCATCCCTTGATTTACTGAAGTAGTAAAAAATGTCCAAGGAATAATCCCAGTAATCAAATAAACTAGATAATGTTCACTAGTTCCTCTCATTAAATAAGGAAAGATAAGTGCATAAACAACTACTTGTAATAATGGGTTAATAAATGACCATAGTACACCTAATAAAGAACCTTTATATTTCCCTCTTATTTCTTTTTTAACATTTGTCTTTAATAATTCACGATAGCTATATAATTCTTTTAATAAATTCATCATTCCACCTACTCTCCTACTTCAATGGCTATTTCTTTATCACAAATTAGACGATTTTTATGGTCATACACTTCTACCTTAATTTTATGATTTCCTATAGCTAAGTTTTCAATATTTGCTGATACGCTCCATCCAGGTAAATCATTAGAAGCATATCCTCCATAAGCATCTTCATAAGCAGAAAGTACATCTTCACGTTCTTGCCTTGTTACACCTTGAATTTCTTTTTCATCTACAAAAACTTTCACTACTGAATCTAATGATTCACTCATTTCCCAACCACGAATGTCAAGGACAGAAGTTCCAGCTTGTACTTTTTGGAAACTCTTAGGCGCATCAATAAAACATACACCTCGATATTTTTCTTTGACTTCATTTTGACGTTTACGCATTTCTTCTTTATGGTCAATGCGAACTTGTTTCAAATACTCACCTATAACATATGTAGGATCTCCATCTAATCTAAATTCGCCACGATAGATCCAAATAGCACGATCACAAATATCTTTAACAACATCTAATGAGTGAGTTACAATAACTATGGTTTTATCACTATTTCTAAGTTCTTTTAATTTATC
>URQL01000095.1 GCA_900550005.1 uncultured Erysipelotrichaceae bacterium | reverse complement strand
AACAAAGATAGACTTTTTCTAAAGTGATTGGTAAAGAATGATTTAAACGATCTAAACGAACATAGCTTAAAATTGTTAAAACAGCTATATCTAAATCATTATAAGGATCATTTTTAATTTGAATATCTTTACGAAAATGAATGTATTCTTTTAATGTATACATGATTTCACCACCCTCTTTATTTTACACAATTCTTATTGTTTTAACAATTCATCTAATAAAAAAAGCATCCGTAGATGCTTTCTAATCTGACCAGACTTCTTCAGCAATTTCTTTAACAAGTTTTAATTTAGCCCATTGTTGTTCTTCAGACAATTTATTTCCAATTTCACATGATGCAAATCCACATTGAGGAGATAAGCATAAACGATCTAATGGAATGTATTTGGCAGCTTCATATATACGTGCTTTGATTGCTTCTTTATCTTCTAATTTAGGTGATTTTGTTGTTACTAATCCAAGAATTACTTTTTTATCTCCACTTACAGATTTCAATGGTTCAAATCCACCTGATCTTTCATCATCAAATTCAAGATAATATGCTGAAACATTTTCTCTTGCAAATAAAGTTGCAGCTACACTATCATAAGCTCCTGATGATGCATAAGTTGAGTGGAAGTTACCACGGCATACATGAGTAGTAATAACCATATCTTCTGGTTTATCTTCAATAGCTAAATTATTGATAGCTAAAAGCTGTTCTTTTACTTTTTCTAATCCTTCTTTATCAACATTGAAAATATGACAAGCCATTGGATCTACAACCATTCCCCATGAACAGTCATCTAATTGTAAATTACGGCATCCTGCATCATAAAGTTCTTTGATTACTTTTTTATATCCATTAGCAATATCTTGTACTAAATCATCAGTATTATCATAATATTTGCTTGTATTTTCCATAGCGAATGGTAAAATCATTTGTTCTAAAAATTGTGCTGGAGCAGGAATTGTTTGTTTTGCAATTGTATTTTCATCTTCAAATTGTTTTAAAAATTTAAAATGATCAACAAATGGATGGTGATCTACTGAAACTTTTCCTACTAAATAAGTATCATCAATCATTGCTGCTTCACCATGGAAAGGTAATCCTGTTTTTGTTTTTGAATGACCAACACCATTGAATCCCCACATAAAATCTAAGTGCCAAGTAGCACGACGAAATTCTCCATCTGTAATATCATGGAATCCTAATTCTTTTTGCTTTGTAACTAATTCTGTAATACATTCATCTTCTACAGCTTTTAATTCTTCGGCTGATATTTTTCCAGCTTCATAACTTTTTCTTGCTGTTTTTAATTTTGCAGGTCTTAAGAAGCTACCTACATAATCATATCTAAACGGTATATTCATTTTTTATATCCTCCTATTTCTAATGCAAGTCAATTATATACTGCATTTATTTATTTGTATAATATCAATAAATAATATCTTGTAATAGCTTTTAGTTATATCAAAAAACGTAGAATTGTACCATGATTTTCCGTTTTTTTAAAAATAGAAACTTCTTAAACCAAATTAAAAATTCTTATCAAATAAAGCGTAATCCTCATTTTTAATAAGAACTTTCTTACTTGAAAAATAAAAACAAACTAACTCATCTAAATTAAAAGTAAGTTAATTTGTTTATTAAACCTATTCTATTATAAAATACATTTCTTCAATGCTTCAATATAATACAATCCTAAAGAAGATAAAACCATTTTTTTATGAACAATATAACCAATTCGCATCATTCCTTCCTTTTCTAAAGGAATAGCAATAATATCTTTACCATTGAGTTCTTCATCAATGACCCCACTAGAAACAGTATAACCATTTAATCCAATCAATAAATTAAACAACGTAGCACGGTCGCGCACACGGATATTTTTTGGACGAACTTCTGTACTAAATATTTCTTCAGAATAATAGAAAGCATTATTTTGTCCTTGTTCAAAAGAAAGATAAGGATAAGGGTTCAACTGGTCCATAGTAACACTTTTCTTTGAAGCTAAAGGATGATAACGACTTATAAAAATATGTGGGCGGGCTACAAAAAGCTCATGAAATTCTAAATCTTTATCTTTTAAAATCTTATTTAATACTTTTTCATTAAATTCATTTAAATAAATTAATCCGATTTCACTTTTCATTGTAACGACATCTTCTATGATTTCATAAGTTTGCGTTTCTCGTAAAGAAAAATCATACTCCTCTTTTCCATAAGCCTTGATTAAATCAACATACGCATTCACTGCAAATGAATAGTGTTGAGTTGATACACAAAATTCTCTCTTTCTTGAAGCATTGGTATGATACATATCTTCAAGTAAAGTTGCTTGTTCTAAAACTTGTCTGGCATAACCTAAAAAACGTTCTCCTTCAGAAGTGACACGAATCCCTTTATTCGTTCTTTCAAATAAAGTGATCCCCATTTCTTTTTCAAGTTCTTTAATTGATTTTGTCAAACTAGGTTGGGATATGTAGAGTTCTTTTGCTGCTTGTGTAATATTTAATTTTTTTGCAACTAAAACAACGTACTTTAATTGTTGTAACGTCATAATTTAATCTCTAGGGATGCGTACATAATATTCTAAATCATCTTCATGATGGATTTTGCCCCCATTATTAAGCATCACTTTTAATGAACCTATATTGGTTTTTAAACAAGATAAATAAATTTCATCTTCACTAAATGTAGGCATTTTTTTAAGTTTCTCAATAGCAAGTGCTAAACCTTGGGTCCCATATCCCATCTTACGTTTTGTTATTTTAATCGCATAACCAATATGTCCAGGACCTTGTTTTAAAAAATCATTTAAATAATGACGTACTTTAAATACCCCTACGATCTCATCTTGATCGTATAAAAAATACCAAGTATCCGCTACATACCCTGGTTTCAATCCAATTCCTTTACTTGCATTGATCCTTTCTTCAAGATACAGATTTACAAAATCATCATAAGAACAATTTTGATAACTATTTTCAAAACCATTTTGTGAAGGTAAATTTTTTAAAAATTCATATTCCTTTTTAGCATCTTCCTTATTTAAAGCAACAAGCTTCAAATTCTTATTCATGTTCATCCCTTCTTTCTTGCAAATTAGTATACCATACATCTTACCTTCGTTCTACAAAAAAATTACCAAGTAAGGTAAGTTAAATAAATAATTTAATTATTGAATAAACGATCAATACAATACCAATTAAATCATGCTAAAATCAAATTCACTATCAAATCTTTGAATCTTAATTAACATTTTGAATTCATCAGTTTCTTATATTGTTCTACAAATTCTTCTTTTTTTCAATATTTTTTACTCTATTTTTTAATTTGTATAACCCTATATAATGTTTCAAATATTTATCTAATATACCTCAGTATTGTCCTAAAAATAGTGCTATCGATGAATGTCAATGATTCACCTTAACTAATGCGTAACCATCAGAAAGATTATTAGTATTAATCAAATCAAGAATATCATTAAAGACATCGTTAGCCATAGTATCTTCACCTCGATAAAAGTATAACAAAAACGAATAAGAGAAGAGATACTAAATCAGGAAGTAACTACTGAAAAAAGGTGTTACTAAAAAATCAACATTTATCTAGAGTTATATTTTATACTAAAGTCAATTTAGTTAATAATCAAATAAAATAAAAAAGTAGATCACTCTACTTTCAAACAATAATTTTTTAAAAATTGATGATAAAATAAGATACCAACAAAACTTGTTAAAGTTTCTGTTATTGGAAAAGTAAACCAAAATGGAACTAAGCCAAAACGAGAAAAAAGATAACCTAACGGAACAAAAAGAATTACTGTTCGTGTAATTGTAAGTAATGAACTTTTTAGACTATAACCAATGGCTTGAAAAAAGACTGGGAATATTTGAGCAGTAACCATAGGCACAAAGCTCAAGCCAATAAAACGAAAACCAATACGTCCAATTTCAATCACTTGAGGATCTTTAGAAAAAACTTCTAGCATTTGAACAGGAATCAATACAAAACACAAAGTTCCTACAAACATTAATGCCATTCCAAAAGCAATCGAAGTTTTTAATGTTTTCTTACAACGTTCTAAATTTTTTGCAGCAAAATTATAACTAATAACCGGAACGATGCATGTTTGCATTGAACCTAAAGGAATGAAAAAGAACGTTTGCCATTTATAATAAAGACCTAGCGCAGTTACAGCCTGATCACTAAAGGTTGCTAAAATCATATTTAATCCTAAAATATAAAAAGTATACGCAGATTGCATTAAAATATTCGGTAAGCCCATTTTAAAAATTTTCTTAATGTAAGATGGATACTTTACAATAGCTGGAGATTTACGAAATCCCCCTTTCATAACAATAAGTGCTGCAACGATTTGACCAATAACGGTAGCAAATGCAGCTCCTGAAATACCTAATTCAGGAAAACCCAATTTCCCAAAAATGAAGATAGGATCTAAAATGATATTCGTAATTGCGCCAACTATTTGAGCAAACATAGGTAAACGCATATTTCCATTAGATTGCAATACTTTTGTCCATATACTTTCTAAAAACAAACCGATACTAAAAACACTCACTATTCTTCCATAATGAACCACGTCATGAATAACCGGTAATGAATTTGTAGATGTTTTTGCATAAAGAGGCATTAAAAAATAAGCTAAAATTGCAAAAACAAACCATAGGATTAAAGCTAATGGTGTTCCTACTCCAGCATAATCATCTGCCTCTTTTTGCTTACCTACACCTAGCTTAGCGGCCATAACCGTATTGATCCCAACCCCAGTGCCAACACCTAAAGCAATCATCAATAATTGTAAAGGATAAATAATTGACAAAGCGGTTAACCCAGTTTCACTATAATGTCCAACAAATAAACTATCAATAATGTTATAAAGTGCTTGAATAAGTTGAGCTAACATCACCGGTGGTGCTAGTCGTAATAAAATTTGTCCAATTGATTTTGTACCAAATAAATCTGATTGTTCCATTCACTAAAACCTCACTTTTTTTAATAAGACGTTAGTACTCTACAACAATTCAATAAGATGGTCAAGACAGGAAAGCGAATACACTCAATAATCTTTTAGTTCATTTTTAATAAATCAAGCAAGCATTGAAGATCATATATATTTTTGCTAAAATCCTTAATATCTTTTCGGCAAAATTGACTCGCATCTTCTTTTGAAATAGAATACGTATATTCTTGTTGGCCATAAAACATATGCCACTCAATATAATCAAGATTATCAATTAAAGCTAAAAGCAAATAAGCATTTCTTTCCATTTTTTCATATTCATAGTTTTGATTAATCGAATCAAATGATTGACTAAAACGAATTTCCCACCCATAGGGCTCATCATCCGTTTGTAAATGAGAGGTAAAAGTACCAAATTGCTTATCTATTTCTAGAATTTCCGCTAATTTCAAATCAGCTGAAATATCTCCAATATAATTATTTTTAGCTTGGTAAAGAAGATTAGCTTTAGTTGAAATTGTTTTTTTATTTTCCCATAAAGTACTTTTCCCTAAAGTCATTTTTTGAATATGATCTCTAGAACCAATAACATACACTTTAACTTCTTGTTTAAAAAAGAAGGTTGGACTTGTATAAAATTTAATCACTACATCCTGATCTTGATACGTAATCAAAGTACGAACGATTCTTTGTGAAGAAGAAATCGGTTTTATTTCTAATAAAATATCACCTGTTTCACTTTCTTGTATTTGATAATTTATATCCTCAAAGCTTGCCTCACTTCCTTTAAAATAAAACCCCAACCCAATGATAATGATAGCAAAGATACTAAACAAGCTAACAAAAATCTTTTGGTGCTTTGTTTTTTTACGTATAGTTTTTAAATAATCAATATCCTTTTGATCTGTGACGAATGAATTTTGAACATTTTCTTGCATACTTTCCCATTTTTTATGACAACTCGAACAAGAATTTAAATGTTCTTCCACTTGTTCTTTTGTCTTTTCACTTACTAAATCTTCATTATAAAGTGGTAATAAATCTTCAACAACGTGGCAATCTAATTTATTTTTCATCTTCACTCAACTCCTTTTTTATTTTTTCTTTTGTACGATAATAACTCACTCTAGCCCAATTTTCAGATTTACCTAAAACATCTCCTATCTCTTTAAAAGAGAGTTCACTAAATAATCTTAAATACATTAATTCTTTTAAAGGATCAGTTAATAAATGAAGTTGTTCAATGATTTTTCTATACATTTCTTTATTCATAAAATCTTGATGAATCGACTGATTTGAAGGATAGGTATCATTCATTTCTTCTAATAAAGGATGTTTATGATAATATTTACACAAAACTCTTTTAGCGATTCCACATAACCAAGTCGTTACCTTACAACTTCCATCATACTTAGAGCTTGTTTTCATTGCTTGGTAAAACGTTTCTTGCGTTAATTCTTCTGCTAGAGAAGCATTATGAGTTAAAGAAAGAAGGTAACTATATACTTGTTTCGATAACTTTTGGTAATCTTGATCATCCATTTTAACGCCCCTTTCTTTGTCCTCACTTATTAATGCTTAAAAAAAGCATTTCGTTACAATATAAAAAAATAAAAAGAGCCAAAGGCTCTAATAACTACATATTTTCTTTAATTATTTTAGCAA
>URQL01000094.1 GCA_900550005.1 uncultured Erysipelotrichaceae bacterium | reverse complement strand
ATCAAAGAAAAATGATTTTGATACAACAGGATTAAATATACCAGTATCTTATATTGGAGATTGTTCAGGAAAAAGAACAGCAGATATTGCTAATGCTATTAGAACTGCTTATCAAGTAGCAAATGAAATTTAATAAAAATGCCTAGTATCCGTTATGGATATTAGGCTCTTTTTATTTATATATACAATAGCAAAAAAAATCTACTTCTTAAGAAGTAGATTAGTCCATTTCGATAGCACCAGTATAAAGTTGATAATACTTACCTTTTTCTTTGATCAAGCTTTCATGGTTACCACGTTCAATGATATGACCTTGTTCTAAGACCATGATACAATCACTATTTCGAATTGTTGATAAACGGTGAGCAATAACTAAAGTAGTTCTACCTTCCATTAATTTATCCATACCATCTTGAACAAGCTTTTCTGTACGTGAATCGATTGAAGAAGTCGCTTCATCAAGAATCAATGCAGGTGGATTGGCAACAGCTGCTCTAGCAATGGCAAGTAATTGTCGTTGTCCTTGAGATAAGTTACTTCCATCACCATGTAGTACAGTGTTATAACCATCAGGTAAATGTTTGATAAATGTATCAGCATTAGCAAGTTTAGCTGCTTCGATACATTCTTCATCTGTGGCATCTAAACGACCATAACGTATATTTTCCATGACTGTTCCCGTAAATAAGTGTGTATCTTGCAATACGACTCCTAATGAACGACGTAGATCGTCTTTCTTGATTAATTTAATATCAATACCATCATAAGTAATGGTTCCATTTTGGATATCGTAGAAACGGTTGATCAAGTTAGTAATGGTTGTTTTACCTGCCCCTGTTGCACCAACGAAAGCAATTTTTTCACCAGGATTTGCATAAACATTAACACCATGTAGAACATAACGATCATCAAAGTAACCAAAGTCTACGTTTTCTAAACGAATATCACCTCTCATAGGAACAAGTTCTGTTGTACCATCTGCATGAGGATGTTTCCAAGCCCAATGTCCTGTACGTTGATCTGTTTCAATTAACTTATCGCCTTCTACTTTTACACGACAAAGTGTAACATTTCCTTCATCAACTTCACTTTCTAAGTCAAGTAAATGGAAGATACGACGTGCACCGGCTTGAGCCATAGCAACAGAGTTGATTTGTTGAGAGATTTGCCCAATTGGACCATTGAAACTTTTATTTAAAGTTAAGAATGAAACTAAAGTACCAATAGTTAAACCAAAATGACCATTTAATGCCATTATAGCTCCAACAAAGGCACAAATAATATAAGAAACATTACCTAATTGAACGGTTACAGGCATTAAAATATTAGCATATTTATTTGCTAAATAAGCACTATCTTTTAATTGGTTATTTAATTCTTTAAAACCTTCAATGGCTTTTTCTTCATGGTTAAACACTTTAACGACTTTTTGACCAGAAATCATTTCTTCAATATAACCATTGACTTGTCCAATATCGTTTTGTTGTTTAACGAAGTATTGGCTAGATAAGCCACCTAATTTTTTAGAGGTAAATGTCATGACAACGATCATTAAACAACTTACAACCGTTAAAGGGATATTTAAAATAAGCATAGAAATAAATACAGTAATAATAGTAATGATACTTGATACAAGTTGAGGAATAGATTGAGAGATCAATTGTCTTAAAGTATCTGTATCATTTGTATAAATTGACATGGTATCACCATGAGGTGTTCTGTCAAAATAACGAATTGGTAAGGATTCCATGTGTTCAAATAATTGAATACGAATATTACGTAAGAATCCTTGAGTTACATTAACCATGATACGGTTGAATGAGTAAGAACAAATAATTCCTAATGCATAGAACCCAGCTACGCGTGTTAAGGCTTTAAGCAAGCCACTAAAATCAGGGTTGACTTGACCAATCATTGGTGTAATGTAATCATCAATAAGAGTTTGCATAAATAGTGTTCCTTGAACGTTACAAAAAGCATTTAAAATAATACAAGTAAGTACGATGATTAAATGGAATTTATATTGACTAAAAACCATTTTAAGTAAACGAACTAAATTATTTTCTTTTTTCATTATGCTTCCTCCTTCTCTTTAGTTTGTGTTTCATAAATTGTTGAATAGATTTCATTTGTTTTTAATAACTCTTCATGTGGTGCAAAACCATCGATCACACCATCATTTAATACGATAATACGATCAGCGTTTTGAACACTTGAAATACGTTGAGAAATGATGATTTTAGTTGTATCAGGGATACGTTTTTCAAATGAAGCTTGGATACTTGCATCTGTTGCTGTATCAACTGCACTTGTTGAATCATCAAGAATTAAGATTTTAGGTTTTTTAAGTAGTGCTCTAGCAATACATAATCTTTGTTTTTGACCACCTGATACGTTTGAACCACCTTGTTCAATATAAGTATTGTAACCATCTTCAAAACGTTCGATAAATTCATCAGCACAAGCTAGATGACATGCTTCTTTACATTCTTCTTCAGTAGCATTTTCATTACCCCAACGTAGGTTTTGAAGAATTGTTCCACTAAATAAGACATTCTTTTGTAAAACAACAGCAACTTCATTTCTTAATACTTCTAAATCGTAGTTACGAACATCTTGATTACCAACACTTACACTACCTTCATCAACGTCATATAAACGAGAAATCAAGTTAACTAAACTACTTTTAGCACTTCCGGTACCACCGATAATACCAATTGTTTCACCTGATTTGATGTGTAAGTTGATATCTTTTAAAACCGGTTCACCACTACCGTGTTTGTAAGAAAAACTTACATGATCAAAATCGATTTGTCCATTTTCAACTTGAGTTAAAGCTTGATCAGGAGAAACTAAATCAGATTTTTCATTAATTACTTCACTAATACGACGACCTGAAGCTAAAGACATTGTAATCATGACAAAAACCATAGATAACATCATTAATGACATCATGATATTCATAACATAACTAAATAAACTCGTAAGTTCACCTGTTGTTAAAGTACCACCAACAATACTTTTAGCCCCTAACCAAGATAAAAGTAAGATACATCCATAAATAGAAACCATCATAGCTGGGTTATTGAATGATAGGATGGATTCCGCTTTAACAAATAATTTATATAAATGATTTGCAGCATCTCTAAATTTTTTATTTTCGTAATTTTCTCTTACGAAACTTTTAACGACACGAATTCCCACAACATTTTCTTGAACACTTTCATTTAAAGCATCATATTGAGGGAAAACTCTGTTGAAATGTCCCATAGCTTTAAACATGATAAATCCTAAAACAATAACTAAGAAAATAATTGCGACAATAAAAATCGTACTTAAACTTGGACTGATCATTAAAGCCATTGATAGGGCACAGATCAAACTAAGTGGTGCACGGATGCATATACGAATAATCATTTGATAAGCCATTTGTACATTTGTTACATCAGTTGTTAGACGGGTAACTAAACCGGCTGTTGAATATTTATCAATATTTGAAAATGAGAATGATTGAATATTAATATACATTGCTTCACGCACATTAGCAGCAAAACCTGTACTTGCTTTAGCAGCATGGTTTCCAGCTAAAAAACCTAAACTTAATGTTGCGATAGCAATAATGAACATGAACACACCATATTTATAGACTTGGCTCATGTTTCCAGCTTGGATACCCTTATCAATTAAACTTGCCATAAGTAAAGGAATAAGGATTTCCATGAATACTTCTAAAGCTGCAAATAACATTGTAAGCAAGGAATCTTTTTTGTATTCTTTAATTTGTTTCATTAATGTTTTAAGCATAAAGTTCTTCCTTTCTTTTGATTTGTTAGTATACGAACTATTTGAATAAAAAATTAATCATGATTAGATAAATTTTTAAGATTATCAATGATTTTGTCAGAAATCTTTAAATAAGTATCTAATTCTTCTTGAGTTAATTCATTGGTGATGGATTCATGAATACGTTTAGCCTCGCTATCAACAATTTTATCAATCATTTGAGAATAGCTTGTTAAAGTGATTTTTTTTAAACGAGCATCATAATCTACGGATTCACGTTTGATAAGTTGTTTCTTTTCCATCATTTTAAGCATTTCAGAGGTCGTTGAACGAGAAATATTAAATTCTTTTTCAATATCTTTTTGAAAAGTATCTAAACCACGTTCATTACGTTCATGGATAAAACCAATGATCCAACAACGCATAAAAGTTGCCTTATCTAATTTTTGCATTAAGGCAATATCAATATTACGTTTCATTAGATTATTGATGGTTTTAACACGATAAACGATAGGATCTTTGAACATTTTATAGCCTCCTTTGTTCGGATACGAACAATATGATACCATACAATTTTTTAATTGTAAATAATAATTTTAAAAAAGTAGGAAATCCGTTATAATGGATTTAGAGGTGAGGATCATGATCAAAAAATACTTAACTCCACTGATTGGCTTTATTTTTGGTGGAATCATTGGTTTAATTGCTTGTGACTATGCATTTCGTTTAGCTAATACAGATTCACTTTTTTTATTTGTTGGTTATTTGGTTTTACTTTTTTGTTTGATGTTAATGATTTACTGTGTTGAAATTGTTATTCATGAAAGTGGACACCTTTTCTTTGGACTTATTAGTGGTTATGATTTTCTTTCTTTTCGTATTTTTAAGTGGATTTTGATTAAAGAAAATCAACATTATCAAATCAAAAATTATTTTTTATTATCTACTGCAGGTCAATGTTTAATGGCACCTCCTGACTATGAAGAAGGAAAATTTCCCTGTGTTTTATATAATTTAGGTGGGATTTTATTTGATGGTATGAGTTTTATTATCTTTTTGATCTTCTATTTTCATACGCAGGGGTTAGTTCAGTTTATTTGTTTAACTTTTGTTTTCGTTGCTTTCGTTAGTGTACTTACAAATGGAATTCCAATTTCTAATCAGACAATGGTAAATGATGGCTATAACGTGCTTTATTTAAATAAAGATGTTTATGCTAAAAAGTCATTTTGGTTGCAAATGGATCTTTATGAAAAACTTTTAGAAGGAAAAAGTTTACGTGATTTAGATCCTGCTTATTTTGAATTACCCAACATTGAATTACTTCATAATGGCTTAAGTTTAACTTTAGTTGTTCTAAGATGTAATTATTTAATGGAAAAACATGATTTTGATGAAGCTTATAAATTGATTAAAAAAGCGCTTGATCTTAATTTGATAGGTATTTATCACTATTTATTACAACTTGATTTAATTTATATTGAAATACTTAAAGGAAATCTTAAACAGGCAATGACTTATAAAACGAAAGAATTCGATAATTTTATAAAACAAATGAAAAAGAATCCATCTGTGGTACGTTTCCAATATGTTTATACGTTAAAATGTGAACAAAATTTACACAAAGCAAAACATTATTTAGAAATGTTTAATCACCTTAAACAAACTTATCCTTATCAAGTTGAATTAAAAATTGAAGAAGAATATATGAATTTAATAAAAGAAATGGAGTGGAATAATGAAAACATTAGTATTAGCTGAAAAACCTTCTGTAGGAAGAGACATAGCCAAAGTATTAGGTTGTAATAAAAAAATCAATGGTGCTTTAGAAGGAAATAAATATGTTGTGACATGGGCTTTAGGGCATCTTGTTACTTTAGCTGATCCAGAAAAATACGATCGTAAATACCAACATTGGGCTATGGAAGATTTACCAATTATTCCTAAACATTTTGATTTAGTTGTGATTGGTAAAACAAGTAAACAATATCAAGCAGTTAAAACACAAATTCAAAGGAAAGACATTCAAGATATCGTTATTGCTACCGATGCTGGTAGAGAAGGAGAATTAGTAGCTAGATGGATCTTATTAAAAGCGGGTAATAAGAAACCTTTAAAAAGATTATGGATTTCTTCAGTTACAAGTAAGGCCATTAAAGAAGGTTTTGCCCATTTAAAAGATGCTAAAGCATATGAACCTTTATATTATAGTGCTTATAGTCGTAGTGTTGCAGATTGGTTAGTAGGAATGAATGCTAGTCGTGCTTTAACATGTAAATATAATGCTTCTTTATCTTGTGGTCGTGTACAAACCCCAACCCTTGCTTTAGTTTTACAAAGAGAAGAAGAAATCAAACAATTTAAACCAGTTGATCTTTATTCTATTCAAGTAAAAGTCGATGACATCATTTGGACACAAAAAAATAAACCAAGTTTAAGTCAAGAAAAAAGAGATGCTTGTTTTGATCAATTAATAAATCAACCACTTGTTATTCAAAGTAAAAAAGTAACTAATAAAAAGACTTATAGCCCTGCATTATATGACTTAACTTCTTTACAACAAGATGCTAATAAAATTTATGGCTATAGTGCAAAACAAACTTTAGATTATATGCAAAGTTTATATGAAACGCATAAAGTAGTGACTTATCCTAGAACCGATTCTCGTTATTTAACAGAAGATATTGTTCCTACGATTAAAGAACGTTTAGTTGCTTTGCAAGGTTTAGATTATGATGATGCAATTGCGATGATTTTAAAAAATCCAATTAAAAAGAATAATCGTTATGTTGATAATCGTAAAGTATCTGATCATCATGCGATTATTCCTACAGAAGAAGTAGCTTACAAAGATAGTATGAGCGAAGGGGAAAGAAGAATTTTTGATTTAGTTACCAAAAGATTTTTAGCGGTATTACT
>URQL01000093.1 GCA_900550005.1 uncultured Erysipelotrichaceae bacterium | reverse complement strand
ACCGACCATTGTTGTATTAATTAAATGAATATCTCCGCAATAATATAAAAATAACGGTGCATCTTTTTTCATTTTCTTTTTAAGTAGTAAAGGATACATTTCTTCATATTTAGTAATGACAAAAATTCCTTGTAACTCAAGTTCTTGCAATTTTCCAATTAAATTAGGTAAATATTTATTCATTGAATCAATACGAGAAGCAATTTCTTGTTTAATTTCTAAGTCATGCATCAATTGTTCATAACTTAAAGTAAGTAAAAAAGATACTTTTCTAATTTTTGAATAACGAACACTTTTTTCAAGTTCATTCCATTCACTATATGTCAAAATTTCTTGATAACCACTTAGTTCACTACAATACATAAGTAAAGCTAAACTATCTAAAGATAAAATGGTTTTTTGATGAGTTGATTTGTATTCTCTTTGCATAGGGTCACCTCTTTTTTCTCTTATTTCATCATAGCATACTTCTTTTCTTACTACAAAAAGAATTGTTGGATTTGCGACTCTTTTTCCTTAATATCTTTAAATAATTGAATTTGATTTTTAGCTCTAACAAGATTATGGGTTGGATAATCGATTTTATAATACGTATCCCCATTTAAATAGTCCGTTAAAAAACGAAGTGCTTGTTCAAAAACAATAACCTCAACTCCCATCCATAAAGATTGTTTTTCACTCTCTAACAAATCTTCTTGCAACGGTTTTAAAAATCCTTGAGTAAAGTTTTTAGCGTAGTCTAAATCAAAATGAACATTTTCTAAATTTGAGTCATCTTCATAAGTCGTGTTTGCCCCTGAGCGTAAAGCATCACCATAATCATGAGCAATATAGCCTGGTTGAATCGTATCAAAATCGATCACGCAAAGTGGTTTTTTACTTGTTTGATCAAATAAAATATTGGATAATTTCGTATCATTATGACAAACACGTTTAAGGATTTTTCCTTCTTTATATAAATTTTCTAATAAAGAAGTTGTAGATCGATGTGCTTGTAAATAGTTGATTTCTTGACTTGCACTTTGTTTTCTTTGTAAACTTGCTTTACTTAAAGCTTCTTCGAATTGTTCATAACGTTTGATCGTATTATGAAAATCAGGGATCGTTTCAGTCAATTGCGTTGTATCAAATGCATTTAAATCTTTAAAAAACATTCCAAAACATAATCCTGTTTCATAAAACTTAGAAGCTGAATCTAAGGTTTTATAGGAAAAACTATTTTCAATATAATCGTACATACGATAATGTTGACCATTCAGTTCAACAGTGTATTGATTATCTTTACTTGGTATAAGGATTAAAGTCATCTTTCCTTTTTGTTTTAAATAATTCGTAACTAAAGCAATATTATTCATCAATCCTTTAACATCCTTAAAAATAGCTGTATTAATGCGTTGTAAAATATAATTTTTAGATGTCGTTTTGATTTGATAAGTGGAATTGATATTTCCTTGAGTATTCATTTTAAATTGAAGGAAGTTCCCTTCAATTTGAAACTGTTCTAATAAAGTTTTTATCTTTTCATTTTCATTGTCCCATATTTTTAAATCAAAAGTATACATAGGAAGTTGGTTTAAAACCCCTTGGTAAACTTCTTCTTTATCTTCTTGATAAGTCACTCCATACCAACGTGAAAGTGAAGGGATCACTTCAATTTTTCTTCCAAGTTGAATTAGGTAATCAAAAAGATCAGGAAGATAGAACTCTGCCTTTTCAAAATAATTGGGTAAAATCTCATTTAAAAACCTTTGATAAAGTTTTTCTAAAGGTTGAAATACAGCCTTAGAAAAGCCCCACATATTCATAGAAACTTGTTGTGACAATAAAAGTGGGATATTTTGATCACAAGTTAATTGATCCGTATAAAGAATGTTTGTACATTCATGGATCTCTACTAAATGATTTCCTTCACATTTGCAAATTCCTCGAGAAACACCACCATTTTTAGATAAAGTATTTTCAAGTAGGTATGAAATCAATACAGATGTTTGCTCATCCACTTTAGTATTTAAAGCCTCGTAAAGTTTGTAGAAACTTTCTCTACCATAAAAATCATCCCCATTAATGATTCCTATAGCCTCTTTTACCTTATCTTTACAACAAAGTAAAGCGTGAGCTGTTCCTAAAGGTTTTTTACGATCAATAGGTTGATCTTGAATCACATAATCAATATCTAATGGAAAATCAAAGGCTTGATCAATTTTATTTTTTATAAGTTCATAATTTTCTTTTTTAACGACAATGATAAAATGACGAAATCCCGACAAAAAAGCATCATAGATGGAATATTCCATAATTGTTTTTTGTCCTGGTAAAAATTGGTCGGCTTGTTTTAAACCGCCATAACGGCTTCCTAGTCCTGCGGCTAAGATGATTAAACTGGCTTCTTTCATTTTGTTCTCCTTGTAAAAAAAACGTGTTAAACACGTTTAAATTTCATTTTTGGCTTTAAAATCCGTTTTTGCGAGTTTCATTAAAGCATCTTGAGCTGCTTTTTGTTCAGCTCTTTTTTTACTTGTTCCTTTTCCTACACCTAAACACATATCATCCATCATGGCTGCCATTTCAAATTCTGGAGAATTGCTTGGACCAAGTGTATTTAATAATTGATAACTTACAGTTTTTCTTTCATCGGATTGAATCAATTCTTGAAGTTTTGTTTTATAATCCGTAATATCTTCATAATCTAAATCTTTCGTATGTTTATAAATGGTTTCTTCTAGGATCTTTCGTGCATAATAAGGTCCGACGTCTAAATAAACTGCCCCTACAAAAGATTCAAAAACATCAGCTAAAACCGAATCACGATCACGTCCACCATTTTTTTCTTCACCGGCACCTAAATAAAGAACTTCTCCAATTCCTAATTCTCTAGCAAAACGTGCTAAAGATTCTTCACGAACTAATTTTGCTCGGTGCGTTGTAAGTTGTCCTTCTGATTCTTGAGGAAATTTATTAAATAGAAAGTCAGAAACATAAAGTTGTAAAACAGCATCACCCATAAATTCAAGTCTTTCATAATCTTTTATTTTTTTATGACGTTCATTGGCATAAGAAGCATGGGTAAAAGCTTCTTTATATAAAGCCAAATTGGTATAAGGGATTTGATGGCGATTTAAAAAATCAATCAATTTCATGACTTAACCCTTCTTTCATTTTACTAACAACGTCACTTTCAATCATTTTTTTCGCTAAAACGAGTGCATTATAAAACGCTTTAGCATCACTTGCACCATGAGCTTTAATAACTGGATGATCAAAGCCTACCATTAAAGCCCCACCAGCAGAGCGGTAATCAAATGTTTCCATTAATTTTTTAAAAGAACTTTTAGCGATCAATGCTCCAATTTTACCCGTTGTAGACGACATTAAAGTTTCTTTTAATAGTTTCATGGTCATTTTCGCTGTTCCTTCAATGGTTTTTAATGCAATATTTCCATTAAATCCATCTGTAACAACTACATCAACATTTCCATCTAAGATTTCACGTCCTTCAATATTTCCTACGAAGTTTAATGAAGAAGAAGCTTTAAGCAATTTGTATGTTGCTTGATGCATTTCATCTCCTTTTTTTTCTTCAGCCCCAATGTTTAATAAAGCGACTTTAGGATTTTGCCAATGATTAACTAAAGAAGCATAAACACTTCCCATGATAGCAAATTGTTCTAATTGTTCAGGAGTATTGCTCGCATTAGCCCCTACATCTAGCATAATTACACCTTTTTGATTATAAGTAGGTAAACTTGCCATTAAGCATGATTTTTCTACTCCTTCGATTCGTTTTAAAAAGAGCATACAGCTTGTATAATAAGCTCCTGTATTTCCACAAGAAACAATTCCATCTACTTCATTATTTTTCACAAGTTGTACAGCTTTAAACATACTTGATTCTTTTTTACGGCGAACAGCTAGGATTCCTTCACTCATTCCCATAACATCTCTTGCATCAATGATTTCTATTTTATTTAACGATTTTAATTCTGTTAATTCTTCTTCTTTACCCACAACATGAAGTTCAATTTCTGGGTAATCTTTTTTAAAGTTTTTTATTGCTTCCACAACGGGTTTTGATCCTAAATCCCCGCTCATGGCATCTACGGCTATTTTCATTTTTTTTCACCTCATTGAACATTATAACATATTTTTTATATTAGTCTAAATAAGTCGTATTATTTTCTATTTTCTTTTTTAGATCCTTAAGGATCAAATAATATTTTTCTTCATTGATTTTTCCAATAATTTCTCCTGCATCCTGACGTGCATGTTCTAATATATTAAAATCTTTTAAGACGTCCGCAATTAAGAAAGAGGGAAGACCACTTTGTTTGTTTCCTAAAAGTTCTCCAGGTCCACGTAATTTTAAATCAAACTCCGCTATTTTAAACCCATCGGATTCTTTTTCTAAGAAGGAAAGACGTTGACTTGCTTCTTCATCTTGACTAGAACTAAATAAAAAACAATAACCTTGTTTATTTGATCGTCCTACACGACCGCGAAGTTGGTGTAATTGACTAAGACCAAAACGCTGTGCATCATAGATCACCATCATATTGGCGTTACCCACATCCACTCCAACTTCAATTACAGTCGTAGATACTAAAATATCGATTTGATGATCAATGAATTTTTGCATCACTTCTTCTTTTTCTTGATCGGATTGTTTACCATGTAATAAACCAACATGATAACGGTTTTTATAGTAATTTTGCATTCCTTGATAGATTTTAGTTGCACTTTGTAAAGGCAGGTTTTCGTTTTCTTCTACTAAAGGACAAACCACATAACATTGTCCTCCTTGATCTAAATAGCTTTCTAATTGTTTTAAAATTGGCTTCATGGTTTTAGTTTGAATCACTTTTGTGATCGTTGTTTTTCTATTTTTAGGCATCGTATGAATCGTTGATAAATCTTTATCTCCATAAAGAACCATCGCAATCGTTCTTGGGATCGGGGTTGCAGACATGGTTAGTAAATCAACTTTTTCTCCTTTATCTTGAAGAAGTTTTCGTTGATTTACCCCAAAGCGGTGTTGTTCATCTGCAATCACTAAACCAAGTTTTTTAAATGTGACCGCTTGTTGTATTAAGGCATGCGTACCAATCACTAAATCGATTTCATGGATCGCTAAACGATGATAAATATCTTTTTTCTGACTCATCGTTAAACTTCCTACTAAAAGTTCGATGCGAATTGGAGTATTAGCAAATAAGTTTTTTAGAGTATTAAAATGTTGTGAAGCTAAAATCTCCGTTGGTGCCATCATTGCACTTTGATATCCAGCTAAATAGGTCGCATAAATAGCGACACTCGCTACAACCGTTTTTCCACTTCCAACATCCCCTTGAACTAATCGATCCATTAATTTATTTTGTGTTAGATCCTGTAATATTTCTTTCGTTACTTTATTTTGATCATCCGTAAAACGAAAAGGTAAGTTCAAAATATAATCGTTTAATTTTTCTTGATCATAAATTTTGGCAATACCAGAATCGATTTCTTGATGTTTACTTTTAATAAAAAGCATCATCAGTTCAAATTTAAAAAATTCTTCATATTTTAAACATTTAATCGCTTGTTTCAATTTTTCTTTATTACTTGGAAAATGAATCTCATACAGGGCTTCTTTTAAATAAACCAGATGGTATTCTTGAATATATTCTTCAGGAATAAAATCAATCAAATCTTTTTCGATAAACTTGTAGGCTTTTTTTATGTAACCTTGCATTGATTTATTAGTTATCCCTTGTTTTAAAGTATAGACAGGATAAATTCCTTGTAAACTCTCTAAAGATTGAATTTTAAGATCACTTGCTAAAATAGAAGCATTTCCTTGTAATTTACCAATGATAAAAATCGTTGTACCTAAAGTCAGTTTTGCTCTTAAAAAATGACGATTAAAGATCGATACAAGATATGTTTCATTATGATAACGCACACGAAATGTCATTCTAGACATTTTAGATCGAATAAAGAAGACTTTTGGCTCTTCTACGATCACACCTTCAATCATCACTTTTTCATTCACTAAAACAGGTGGAATTTCTTCTAAAATTTCATAGCGGGTAGGATAATAACGAATTAAATCCTCAATGGTATGAATTTCCATTTGTTTAAGAATTTCAATTTTATTTGCATTTATTTTTAAAACCGATAAATCTAAATCAAACATGTGATCATCCTTTCCCTATTTTTTTAATGAAACTATAGCCTTTTATCATAAAACCAAGATGTTTATAAAAACGATGAGCTTGCTTTCTTTTTAAACCACTATTTAAAGTAAGAATCGTCGCACTTACATCTAAAGTTTCAATGTAACAGATCAATTGTTTACCAATTCCTTGACGTTGATACTTCGTATCAACGGCTAAAGCAATAATACGAATTACTTTATTATTGATTTCAAAGACATAGGTTAATTCAATGCCAATAAATCCAACAACTTGTTGATCGATAACTGCTACAAAAATTTCAAAATGCGATTTCAACATTTCTTCTATATGTTGTTTATTTACTTCATAACCTAATTCATTCTTAAATAATTGATAAACGGGCTCAAAATCATTCGATTGATAAGCTCTTATTTCCATATTATCCCCCTACTTTTTTTATCATACCATAAAAACAGTATAAAAAAAACACATCTTGAGATGTGCATTTATCGAATGGTGGTTCCGGCCGGAATCGAACCAGCGACACGAGGATTTTCAGTCCTCTGCTCTACCGACTGAG
>URQL01000092.1 GCA_900550005.1 uncultured Erysipelotrichaceae bacterium | reverse complement strand
GAATTTAAAGTTGCAAGTTCATGTTTCTACACAACTTTCTTCAACAAATAGCCAAACGATTCAATTTTGGGCTAATCAAGGAATGGATCGTGTTGTTTTAGGTAGAGAAGTACAATATGATGATCTAAAAGAAATCATGGCTAAAGCGCCAATTGAAGTGGAATACTTTATTCATGGAGCTTTATGTATTTCTTATTCTGGACGATGTATGCTGTCGAATTACTATTCACGAAGAGATGCCAACCGTGGGGGTTGTTCACAATCTTGTCGTTGGTATTATGATTTGTACCAAAATCATGAAAAAATTAATCAAGAAGGGGATATTCCTTTTAGTATGTCAAGTAAAGACTTGGCTTTAATTAATCATATTGGTGAATTGATTGAATTAGGAGTAGACTCTTTTAAAATTGAAGGAAGAATGAAATCTTTACATTATATTGCGACTATCGTATCGACTTATCGTAAGCTAATTGATGCGTATTGTGAAGATCCAGATCATTTTGTTTATGATGAAAAGTACATGAAAGAAATTGAAAAAGCAGCGAACCGCTCTTTAACTCTTGGCTTTTACAATCAAACACCAACAGCTAAAGACCAATTATTTAATTTAAGAGATGAACATCCAACACAAGAATTTTGTATTCGTGTTTTAAATTATAATCCGATTTCTAAACTAGTAATGATTGAACAAAGAAATTATTTTAAAGTAGGAGATCAAGTTGAATTCTTTTCCCCTAATCAAGATAATTTTACGACAACCATTCATAAAATCTACAATGAAGATCATGAACTTGTGGAAAAAGCTAATCATCCAATGGAAATTTTATTTATTGAAGTGGATCATCCAGTAAGTAAAGATGATCTTGCAAGAAAGGTGAGAGTAGAATGAAACCAATTATTATCGGGATCGCTGGGGGAACAGCATCAGGAAAAACAACAATTGCTAATCAATTACTTGAAGTATTTAAAGATGAAGCACACGTTTGTGTGATTCGTCAAGATGATTATTATAAAGATCAAAGTCATAAAACAATGGATGAAAGAGTGAAAAATAATTATGATCATCCGGATGCCTTTGATACTTCATTACTTGTAGAACAATTAAATGAACTAAAAAAAGGAAAAATGATTTATAAACCAACATATGATTTTGAATTACATAATCGTAGTGATCATTATGAAATGATTGCACCAAGTCAAGTGATTATTTTAGAAGGGATCTTTGTTTTAGCTGAAACAACAGTACGTGATTTATGTGATATTAAAATCTATTGTGATACACCGGATGATATTCGTTTTATTCGCCGTTTAGTTCGTGATGTTAATGAAAGAGGAAGAACGGTAGATAATGTTATTGAACAATATTTAAATACAGTTAAACCAATGCATGATGCCTTTATTGAACCATCAAAAAAATATGCAGATATTATTTTTCCAGAATATAATCAAAATGATGTAGCGATTGACTTATTAATTACGAAAATTGCTAGTATTATTGAATAAATTATGGTATATTTAGAAGCGGAAGGTGAAAAACATGGAAGAAAATAAAGTTTTACTTACCGTTAGTGGTATTGAAAAGTTAAGAAAAGAACGTGAAGATTTAATTAATGTTGAACGTCCTAGAGTCATAGAAGAATTACAAGCTGCCAGAGCCCAAGGGGACTTATCTGAAAACGCCGACTACGATGCAGCAAGAGATAAACAAGCAGCCTTAGAAGCAAGAATTAAAGAAATTGATAACATGTTACAACATGCAGAAGTCATCTCAGAAGATGAAACAGATGTTGCCATTGTTAAACCTGGGACTACAGTTACTTTAAGAGATTTAGCTGATGATATTGAAGAAACATTTACAATTGTTGGTTCATTTGAAACAGATCCAGCTAATGGAAAAATCTCTAATGAATCTCCACTTGCTAAAGCAATTTTAGGTCATTCAATGAATGAAACTGTTACTGTAGCAGTGGAAGAACCTTATGAAGTAAAGATTTTAAAAATCGAATACCGTGTAAACTAAGCGATGTTAAATCGCTTTTTTTGTATAAAAAAATCAGCTCAGGTTAAGCTGATTTTTTCATTTTAATTCTTGATGAACCCAGTTGTTCTTCTATAATAAATCCGAATTGTTGATATAATTTAATAGCGATTTGATTACGCGTAAATACATAAAGATAAAGATCAGGATAAGCAGGTAAGATTTCTTGTAAAATTTGTTTACCATAGCCTTGATGACGATGATCCGGTAACAAATAAAAATCAACGAATTCATATCCTTCTTCATTGAGTTCAATACAATAATAACCAATTTTAGTTTGATCTAGGTAAATGACTTGGTAATTGTTAATGGACTCACCAATGATTTCTTTTAAGTATTTTTTTAGGTAATCTCTTTGTTTTTTACTACGAGGATCGTAGGTATCTAAATTCTCTAAATTTAAATCAACTAATGTTTGAATATCTTTTTTAGAAGCTATTTGATAGTTAAACATGATTTATCCTTTAGCAATTTCAATTAATAATTCAACCATTTTTTCCATTTCATTAATTGAAACATATTCGTATTTACCATGACAGTTGTATCCACCTGTTCCTAAATTAGGACAAGGTAGCCCCATGTAAGTAAGATTGGCACCATCTGTTCCACCACGAATCGCACTATGACGAGGGTTTAAACCAACTTTTTTCATGGCTTCTACTGCTTTATCAATGACACGCATATCTTTTTCAATATATGAACGCATATTTTTATAAGCATCTTTAATGTCTAATTTAATGACTTCATAACCGTATTTTAGGTTTAAGAAATCACGAGCATGAATGAAATCTTGTTTTTGTTTTTCAAGTAAGTTATGATCATGGTTACGGATAATGTAATCCATTTTTGTTGAATCGACATGACCTACCATATTGTTTAAATGATTAAATCCTTCATAACCTTCTGTGTAAGCAGGGTTATCAAAAGTAGGTAATAAACTTTGAAATTCCATAGCTACAAGTAAAGAGTTCACCATTTTATTTTTAGCGCTACCTGGATGGATTCCTTTTCCTTGAACAGTGACTTCACAGCTTGCTGCATTGAAATTTTCATAATCAATAAAATCGATGTAACCACCATCTACAGTATAAGCATAGTCACAACCAAAACGTTCAACATCAAAGTTTTCTGTTCCTCTACCTACTTCTTCATCTGGTGTAAAAGCGATTTTGATTGTTCCATGTTTTACATCTGGATGGTTAACTAAATATTCTAACATGGTCATGATTTCTGCAACACCCGCTTTATCATCTCCACCAAGAAGCGTTGTTCCATCAGTGACAATTAAATCATGATGAAGATTTCCTTTTAAACTTGGAAATTCATTTGGTGAAAGAATAATGTTTAATTCTTGGTTTAAAACGATATCTTGACCATCATAATCTTTAATAATTCTTGGATTAACATTTTCTCCTGATAAATCTGGAGAAGTATCCATGTGAGCAATAAAACCAATTGTTGTATCACTTGAAGTGTTTGCTTTAAGTGATGCATAAACAATACACTGATCTGTAAGGTCAATATCTTCTAATCCTAATGTTTTTAATTCTTCAACAAGTAGTTTTGCTAAATTAAATTGTTTGCTTGTACTTGGTGTTTCTTGACTGCTTGGTGAAGATTGCGTATCAATTTTAACGTAATTTAAAAAACGTGTTGTAAGTTCCATATTTATTTCTCCCTTCGTATAGTGTTAATTATAGCTTATTTCAAAAAAAAGACAATAAACGTTTTGTTTATTGTCTTAGAATTAATGACCTACAATAGTGATAATTTGATCATGAGCTTGACTAATTGAATCATCATCTAAATAAGTTACTGCAAGTTCTTGTCCATATTTAGCAATATAACGTAGCTCATCTTCTCCAGATAAAACGGTATTTTGATAATTTAGAGAACCTAAGTTAGGCGCTAGACCAGCTAAGGAATAAAGTTCTTTTTTAGTGAAGTTTGTTAGCATATTGTTTGCTAAAACTTTTAATAAAGAATTGAAATTGGTTAAAATGGAAACACTGGTTAAACGATCTGTAATGCCTTTGATAACTTGTTGTTGGGCATTGTTACGAATATGATCGGTTACGGTTTTACGATGTCTTGCATAAGCTAAGGCTTGTTCACCATCAAGGTGTTGGTAACCTTCTTCTAAACAGATGGCATCAGGAACATCATGACTATCTTGTTCACAAAAACCGTAGTCAACATTAATGTTAATGCCATTGATTGCATCGATCATTTGGACTAATGCATTGAAATTAAATTTAGCAAAGTAGTTGATATGGATATCTAATAGATTTTCTACACTATCGATCACGGTTGCAATTCCATCCATTCCTGCATGTGTGATTTTATCGTAGTCATCGCCTACGAGTACATAGGAATCACGAGGGATGGAAACAAGAGAGATTTGCATTGTTGTAGGGTTGAAAGAAGCAACCATAATGGTATCTGTACGGCTATTGGTTTTGATTGTTCCTTCTTCTTCACGAATGTCTACACCAAGTAAAAGAACGTTAAATCCTTCCTTTGTTACATCAACAGGATCGCTTGCAAGTGATGAGCTAAATTGTAATGTGCCAATACTGCGCGTTGTTGAAAGAAAATCTTCATTGTAATCTTTCATGTTTGTAAGTTCTTCATCACTAAAAGCAATGATATCAACGTTTTCTTCCATTAAGCCAATGTAAAGATCTGTGCAAGTTGGATAAGAATAAATCGTATAATCTTTATTATTAAAATTGTATTTTTTTTCTAAGGTTTGACTTAGTGGGGTTTTAATTGAAGCATCTTCACGTGATAAGGTACCCATATTCTTAATTGTCTTATCATTTAAAGATTGAATTGTGGATTCTTTTTTTACATAAAGATGACAAGTAGTTACCTCATCGGTTAAATCGACGTCGGTTAGTGTTGTTAAAGTGTTTTCAATATGGTAGTAAACATAGTTCCCATAGGCTAAAACGATATTGAAAACAAGTAACAAGCAGATAAAAATTCTACGTACACGACGAATATGTTTTTTTCTTTTAGGGGGATCTTCTTTTTTTATTTTTTTGCATTGATTGATCCAAAAAAAGATTAAAAAAAGAATAGCGAAGATCACCGTTAATCCAACTAAGGCTAATTTTAAATTGTATTGAAAGTTTTCATAAAAATAAAGTTGGTAACTTGTCAAAAGTGTTAAAACGATAAAAATAAAAGACAAGATACACCCAAATAATTTCCTCATAATTTATCACCATGCATTATATTAACATAAATTTGAAAATAGTCTATGAATATCATAAAATGTTTACAAATTTTATGTTTATCTTGTATAATGGAAAACATGAGAGGATGATGAAATTGAAATTATTAGATCAAATGAAAGATGAAAATTTAGGGTGTGCTTTACTTTATAATTTTACTAAAGGGTATCAAAAGGCTGTCCCTATTAAGATATACGATTATGTTTTACCTTTACTTTTTGATAGTGAATTTTCTAAAAACATTGTTAAAAGTGGGAGCTTTGATCAATGTGTTAAGTTGACTTTGAAAGAAAAACCAGCCTTATTTAATGAAATCCATGAAAATTTTGAAGATTTACAAGCTTTAACAAGTCGTACTTTAGGTGTGGCTGTTATTCAACAGTTAATTGCTTTTCAAGTAGGAAAAGATGGTGTAAGTGGTGAAGCTAAAGAAAGTTCAATTTTAGAGTTTAATGAAGCGATTCAACTTGGAAAATGGTTTAGTGAATTAAATGAAAAACAAATTGGTGCTTATTTTAAAATTCGTTCTAAAAAAATAGTGATTTTGGATGCAGATTCTTTAGGGCAAGATATGGATTTAAGTTCATTTAAACAATTAGGTGATTTAACGATTTATAATGAAACTAAACCTGAAGAAGTCATAGAAAGAATTCAAGATGCATCTTATGTGATTGTAAATAAAGTTATTTTAGATGAATTTGTTTTAAGTCAAGTAGAACATATTGAATACATAGGGATCACTGCTACAGGAATGAATAATGTTGATCTTGACTATTGTAAAAATCATGGAATTAAAGTGACAAATGTAAGTAATTATTCTACTCCAATCGTTGCCCAACATACTTTTGCTTTGTTACTTCAATTAATGAATCATGTAGCTTATTATGATCATTATGTTAAATCAAAAAAATACGCTAAAAGTTCAAGTTTTACGCATATGGGTCCAATTATTGAAGAACTTGCAGGTAAAACTTGGGGAATCGTTGGCTTAGGGGCAATTGGTAAAGAAGTTGCTAAAATTGCAACAAGTTTTGGTTGCCAAGTGATTTATTATTCTTCGACGGGCAAAAACAATAATGCGACTTATAAGCAAGTCACTTTTGATGAATTACTCCAAGAAAGTGATATTATTTCTATTCATGCGCCTTTAACTAAGCAAACACGTTACTTATTTAATAATAAGGCTTTTGCGCATATGAAACGTTCAGCTTATTTAATTAATGTAGGACGTGGACCAATTGTTCAAGAAGAAGAACTGGCTTTTGCTTTAAAACATCATTTAATTGCTGGTGCAGGATTAGATGTTTTTGAACAAGAACCAATGGATCTTAATAATCCATTACTTGAATTAGATGGTTCAAATTTAGTTTTAACGCCTCATGTGGCTTGGGCAAGTAAAGAAGCACGTCTTCGTTTAGTGAAACTTGTTTTTGATCAATTACAAGCTTATA
>URQL01000091.1 GCA_900550005.1 uncultured Erysipelotrichaceae bacterium | reverse complement strand
TATTACAAAAAAGAAAACAGTTTGTTATTTTAGAATTATTTGGTTTTTCACCTAAGGAAATTTATTCAATGTATTTATTAGAAGCTAATGGAATAAGTTTAGTAAGTTTTATTTTTTCTTTTGTTTTCTTTTTATTTGTTCGTCTTTTTTTGAATCGATTTATTGAAAAACAAATTGATGCTAGTTTAGTGAACTTTATTTGTATCCCAACGCATCAAACTTTTAAATTGGGGACTTCAATTCCTTTTTTTAGCTATTTCTTTATTTTAGGGGTATTGATCATTGTTTCATGTTTAACGATTTTATTAGCTGTTCATGCAATTCAAAAACAAAGTAAGAGTCTGATCTTAAGGGAGGATGAGTTATGTTAGAATTAAAAAATATTACTAAGAAATTACAAAATGAAGTGGTGATCGATCATTTATCACTCGTGATTGAAGGTCCGGGGCTTTATGGTATTAGTGGACCAACAGGTTGTGGGAAAACCACTTTATTAAATATTATTGGTGGTATTGATACACATTATCAAGGACAAGTGCTTTTTCATCAAAAAGATATTAAAGGTAATTTAGAAAATTATCGTTTGTATCATGTGGGTTATGCATTTCAAGGCTCACCAACGATTGCTTATCTAAATGGAGAGGATCATTTAAATCTATTTACGACGCTTTCTTCTAAGATAAGTGAAATAGATCATGAAATTTACCAACAAGATCTTGCTTTAGACTTTTCTTTGAAAGTGAAGACCTCTAAGTTATCAGGAGGTCAAAGACAAAGATTGAGCTTACTTACTTGTCTTTATAAACAAACAGAAATTTTACTTTGTGATGAACCAACAAGTGCTTTAGATCCTAAAAATGCCGATTTAGTGATGGCACTTTTAAAAAAAGAAGCAAAAAATAAAATTATCATTATTGTTAGTCACGATCAAGACTTATTAGAAAAAAATTGTGATTGTATTTATTATTATCAAGACCACACTTTTATAGCAAGTAATCCATTTCAAAGTCATCAATCTATTCAAACAAAAAATCTAAAACCAAAACAAAATAATGGATTTATGAAAATGATTTTTAAAGCATTACAAGAAAAAAAGTCGCGTAAATTATTGACCCTTTTATCAGTTGGATTTTGCTCCTTTTGTTTTCTATTTACTTTGCTTTTAAGCCAAAGCTTGAAAAAAGAAGTCTTTTATTCGATTCGTAAGCTTTTTCCAGATGCATGCTTATCGATTAAGTTAGATTATCCGATTTCTTTAGAAACGGCTAAGTCTTTTTTAGATAGTGAGGATCATTTTTATGGAGGTTATCTTAATATCAGTCAAGTAGAACTTGTGGGAATAAAGAAAGTGGATGATGAAAATCTTTTATTTATTAGTGATGCGACACAAATTGCTCATGATGATCATCTTGCTTATGGCCGTAATCCTTCATCAAATCAAGAAATTGTATTAAGTAAAAATACTTATGAAAAATTATTTGGTCAAAATTTAAAAGAACAAAAGGTTCAAGCTGTTTATCGCTATCAAGGAGAAGAAAAAGCGATTTTATTAGATGTTGTGGGTGTTAGTCAAGCTTATTTATCATTAGATACAATTTATGAACAAAATTTTGCTCCCACGGAACGAATTGAGTCCTTATTTAATCAAAAATTTGAAGGTGACTTTTTAATGGCTTATTATAAAGGTAACTTAGAAGAGGTATTGCAATATTTAAATAGTAAAAATATTCATTATGAATATAAAGAAGTTGGAAAAAGTTTTGTGGAAAAAATCAATAATTTACTTTCTAAAATCAATCAAATTTTATATTTAGTTTGTAGTGTTGTGTTGTTATCCATTATTCTTTTTTTAGTGATGGTTGTTTATCTTAACACAATTGAACGAACGAAACAAATAGGTTACTTATTATTATTTGGTGCTAGTAAAAAACAAATCTATGTTATGGAATGGATTCACAATGAGATACTTGGCATGATGGGTGTGATGAGCGGGGTATTGTTTACAAAGCTTATTGTAGATACAGTCAATCAATTATTTTTAGGTCAGTTAGGGTTAGTTCTTGATTTGCAATTAGAAAATAAAATGATCTTTTCAATTGCCGGTTTATTCTTTATTTTAATTTATTTGATAGAATGGATTCCTCGTTTTTTAATTGATCGTATTGATTTGGTCGATAGTTTAAAACAAAGTACGTTTTAATAAGAAAAAGAATTGCTTTTCTAAAAAAAATATGCTATTCTCTAGTAGTATAAAGTCTGTGAACAGGAGTAGTAATTTAATTGCTTATGTAGAGAGTTAACGGTTGGTGGAAGTTAATTAAGTGGATAAATGAACTCGCCTGGGAGATATATTTATGAATGAATTAGTAAATATCGTGATTCTGCGTTAATGAATTGAGGGCACTTAAAAGTGAACTAAGGTGGTACCGCGATGATTCGTCCTTAGATTAGGGACGATTTTTTTTATTTTTAGGAGGGAAATGAAATGGGTTTTGATCATAAAGTAATCGAACAAAAATGGCAAAAATATTGGGAAGATAACAAAACATTCTATACAGATACACATGATTTTTCTAAACCAAAGTATTATGCATTAGATATGTTCCCTTATCCATCAGGACAAGGATTACACGTAGGACATCCTGAAGGGTATACAGCAACAGATATTGTTTCAAGAATGAAAAGAATGCAAGGATATAATGTATTACATCCAATGGGATTTGATGCCTTTGGATTACCTGCAGAACAATATGCTATTAAAACTGGAAATCATCCAGAAGGATTTACATTAAAAAATATCAATACATTTACTAAACAATTAAAAATGTTAGGATTCTCATTTGATTGGGATAAATGTGTTTCGACATGTGATCCAAGTTTTTATAAATGGACACAATGGATTTTTAAACAATTATATGAAGATGGTTTAGCAAAAAATATTGATATTCCAGTAAACTGGTGCGAAGAATTAGGTACAGTACTTGCAAATGATGAAATCATTGATGGTAAAAGTGAAAGAGGAGGATTCCCAGTTGTTCGTAAAAATATGAAACAATGGGTTATTGATATTCCTACTTATGCTGAAAAATTATTAGAAGGATTAAATGATTTAGATTGGCCCGAATCAACAAAAGAAATTCAAAGAAACTGGATCGGTAAATCAACAGGGGCTCATGTTGTATTTAAAGTAGCTGACTTTGATGATACATTTACTGTATTTACAACACGTCCAGATACATTATTTGGAGCAACTTATTGTGTATTAGCACCTGAACATGAATTAGTTAAAAAAATTACAACAGCGGATCAAAAAGAAGCTGTAGAAAATTATATTCAAGTTTGTGCAACTAAATCTGAATTAGAACGTACTGATTTAAATAAAGAAAAAACAGGTGTATTTACGGGTGCTTACGCAATTAACCCAGTAAATAATAAAAAAGTGCCAATTTGGATTTCTGATTATGTTTTGGCTGGATATGGTACGGGTGCAATTATGGCAGTGCCTGCTCATGATACACGTGACTATGAATTTGCTTCTAAATTTGGGATTGAAATCATTCCTGTTTTAGAAGGTGGAGATGTTACAAAAGAAGCATGGACAGAAGATGGTGTTCATATTAATTCTGAATTCTTAAATGGATTAAATAAAGAAGATGCCATTAATAAAATGATCGAATGGTTAGAAGAACATCATTGTGGACAAAAGAAAGTCAACTATCGTTTAAGAGAATGGATTTTTGCTCGTCAAAGATATTGGGGTGAACCAATTCCAATTGTGAATTTTGATGATGGTACATCTGTAGCTTTATCAGATGATCAATTACCATTATTATTACCACCACTAGAAGATTACTCACCATCAAAGACAGGTGCTTCTCCATTAGACAAGGCAACAAATTGGGTCAATGTTGAAATTGATGGACATAAGGGTAAAAGAGAAACAAGTACAATGCCAGGAAGTGCTGGAAGTAGTTGGTATTATATGCGCTATATTGATCCACATAATGATGAAGTTTTTGCAGATCGTGAATTATTAGATTATTGGTTACCTGTTGATTTATATGTAGGTGGACCTGAACATGCTGTAGGACATTTATTATATTCTCGTATGTGGAATCGTTATTTATATGATAAAGGATTGGTTTCTAATCCAGAACCATTTAAAAAATTATATCATCAAGGTATGATTTTAGGTAATAATGGTGAAAAGATGTCTAAATCAAAAGGAAATGTAATTAATCCTGATGATATCGTTAAAGCTTATGGTGCGGATACATTACGTGTTTATGAAATGTTTATGGGACCACTTGAAGCAAGTAAACCTTGGTCAGAAACAGGGGTTGATGGTGCTAGAAAATGGTTAGATCGTGTTTATCGTTTATTTGTTGAGCAAGATAAATTAACGGATGAAAATGATGGCTCATTAGATAAAGTTTATCACCGTACAGTTAAAAAGGTGACAGATGATTATGAAGCATTAGGATTTAATACAGCAATTAGTCAAATGATGATTTTCATCAATGAAGCTTATAAAGTAGAAAAAGTATATCGTCCATATGCTGAAAACTTTATTAAAATGTTAAGCTGTATTGCACCACATATTTGTGAAGAAATGTGGCAACAATTAGGACATAACGAATCAATTGCTTATGAATCTTGGCCAACTTATGATGAAAAGATGTTAGTAGATGATGAAGTAGAAATTGCTGTTCAAGTAAACGGTAAAGTTCGTGCTAAAATCACCGTAGCTAAAGATGAAGCAAAAGATAAGGTAGAACAAATTGCATTAAGTCAAGATAATATCAAAGCTCATACAGAAGGTAAAAATATTGTGAAAGTAATTGTTGTACCTAACAAAATCGTAAATATCGTTGTAAAATAGTGATTTAATCGAAGTATCTTAGGTGATGCTTCGATTTTTTTATTTAGAAATGTTGAAATAGATAGTAGTTAAAAATTATAAAAAAACGACTTACATGAATGTTAATCGTTTATTCAATAACTTTAATAGAAAGATTTTCTTTTAAAGTAGAAATCAGATCTTGAATAAATTCATTGATTACTTCTTTAATACCAGGATGAGGATAATGATAAGTTAATAAATAGACTGTTCTTTTAGGTGCTTGATCAAGTGTACAATCGTGGTAATCTTGATGTTCATCGAGCCATGATTTTACTATACTTGCTGGTAGAATGATCCAACGATTTACTTGAGTTAGATAATGACACTGCATTAAAATAGTACCTACAGTAATCAGTGGATGATTATTTTCTCCAAAGTAATGATCATGCCAACTATTAAATTCAATAGATGGGGATATGCGGATTTCATCTTTAGGGTCAAGATCCTTTTTGTTTTTACTTTTTGTATAAGGATGATCCTTATGTAAAAGAAGAACTATTTCTTCCTCAAAAAGGGGGTGATAGCTGATATTAGGGTAAGGGTAGGTATTTGTACAAAAACGAATATCACAAAGTTGTTGATCAATCAGTTTATAGATTTTGCTTGAATGGTGAGTTTTAATTGTTAAAGAAATGGGATTTATAATATTTCGTACATCGATTCATTGGATAAGGATTTTTCCTAATGGAGATGAACAAGAACCAAATGAAGAAGGATTAAAATTTTATGATGATTTATTTGATGAATGTTTAAAAAATGGGATTCAACCTTTAATTACATTATCGCATTATGAAATGCCTTATCATTTAGTTGAAAAATATGGAAGTTGGACGAATCAAAAATTAATTACTTTCTTTGAAAGATATTGTCGAGTTGTATTTTCGCGTTATAAAGATAAAGTAAAATATTGGCTAACATTTAATGAAATCAATAATATGTGAAGAAACGCAAATTATGTAGCTGGTGTTATTTTTGATGAGAGGGATGATCGCACTATACGTCAAAATAAAATTTATCAAGCAGCGCATCATATGTTTGTCGCAAGTAGTTTTGCAAACAAAATGTGTCATGAAATTATTCCTGATGCCAAGATTGGCTGTATGCTTTCTTTAAGCAATATTTATCCTTACAATTGTGATCCTGTTGCAGTGTTTGAAACCATGGATATTCGTCGTAAATCTTTATTCTATTTTGATGTCATGAAATAAAGACCATTGGATTGATACAAAGATACGACACTCAGGATTTATGTCCTGGGTGTTTTTGCTATGTGTACAAAGTACAAATTTCGAGATGAGTAGATTGAAGTGAAAGCAAAGATGAGTTATAATATTATCCGATTAGTATTATTTTACAAATTTCAGATGAGGTGATACGAATGCTGAAAAATAATATAGAAGTAGATGTAAAAATCAAGTGTATAGAAGCTGGCAAAACACAGGCACAGCTGGGAGAGATGATTGGTTCAACAGGACAATATGTAAATCGTATCACCAAAAAGGACGATGACGTTATTAATAAAACTTTTGTAGAGATGCTAGATGCTCTTTGTTATGATATTCAGTTCACATATGTAAAAAAGGAGGAGGCATAATCAATGGCGTATGAGTCACCATTAACGATAGCAGAAGTCATGAAGGGTATTTCTGCTAATAAATATGTTCTCCCGTCAATTCAAAGAGAATTTGTATGGAGTACTGCACAAATTGAGAGACTTTTTGACAGTGTAAAGCAAGACTATTGTTTTATCTTTTGGAGATACAAACGATGAGAGAATTGAAGAAGCAGTATTCTAATATATATAGTTAATAAAGAGAGGTGCATATGCTATGCCAGGTATACTTGTGGTTGAAGATGATGAAAATTTAAATCGTGGAATTACATTTTCACTGAAAAAAT
>URQL01000090.1 GCA_900550005.1 uncultured Erysipelotrichaceae bacterium | reverse complement strand
GTTCTCTTGTTGGTTCAAGGATTGCAACTATTTGGAACAATGTTTGATATTAGTTGGCTGTATTTTGGATTAGAAAATTTCAAAGTTACAGTTACAAGAAATATGATAATAAAATTGCTATGTGCGATTGTTATTATTCTTTTTGTAAAAAAGCCGACTGATATTTATTTATATACATTGACATTGATTTTAAGTGTAGTTATAAGTAATTTTATATTGTTAGTTAGTTCTACAAAATACATTGATTTTTGTTTAGTTTCATTTAAAGATGTAGCAAAAAATCTTAAACCAAATATTATACTATTTATTCCAGTTGTTGCAGCAAGTATTTTTAATTATACTGATAAGATAATGCTAGGGCAACTTGCCGGATCAATACAAACTGGATATTATGAGGCAATGGAAAAAATAATTAATGTTCCAATGGCGTGTGTGTCTTCTATAGCAAATGTTATGTTTCCAAGAATATCATCACTTGTTAAGCAAAATCAAAAAAAGAAAGTTATTGATAAGTATGTTACTCGATCATTGTATGGTGTGATTTGGTTTGCATTTGCATGCTTTTTTGGTATGTTAGCTGTTTCAGATCAATTTGTACCACTTTTTTTAGGTGATGATTTTAAAAATGCAATAATTGTTGTTCAATTAGGTTGTTTGATTCTTTTACCAAAATCTTTTCGAATTATTATAAATTCCGAATGTCTTCTTCCGTATGAGCGTGATAGAGGAACAATATTTTCAACAATCGTAGCAGCATGCAGTAATTTTGTTTTTAATTTAATTATGATTCCTAAACTTGGTGCAATAGGAGCAGAAGTAGCAACAATTTTTTCAGAAATAATATATTGTATTGTCATGATTTTCATTATTCGAAAACAATTTAGAGTATTTCGAACTATCATAACTGCAATACCATTTTGTATTTTTGGTTATTGCATGTATAAGATGATTACATTAGTAAAATTAACAATACATTTTGGAGTTATAACTTGTTTGGGTTTTGAAGTTATTTTTGGAGGTATTATTTATGTTAGTTTATCAGCATGCTATTTATTAGTGATTGATACACATATTTTAAGAAGGGAGAAAAATTAATTTTATGAAAAAAGGGTATACTGATGAGAGAAACGCTCAAATTGTGATTTCACTCATGAAAAAAAATGGAATTAGAAAAGTTGTTGCAAGTCCAGGAGCTACTAATATTTGTTTTGTTGCAAGTTTGCAATATGATCCTTATTTTGAAATTTATTCGGCTGCAGATGAGAGATCTGCAGCTTATATTGCATGCGGATTAGCAGCAGAGAGTGGAGAGAGCGTTGCTTTGAGTTGTACTGGAGCAACATCTTCAAGAAATTATATGCCAGCTCTAACGGAAGCATATTATCGTAAATTACCAATATTGGTCATTACTTCTTCACGTAGAAGTGAACGTATTGGACATAACATTAATCAGGTAACTGATAGAACATTACTTCCGAGAGATGTTGCAAAATTGTCTGTTCAAATGCCATTAGTTCATGATTATGAAAGTGAATGGGCAAATGTGATTGCTGCAAATAAAGCGATTTTGGAATTAAATCATCACGGTAAGGGTCCAGTTCATATTAATCTTGAGACTAATTATAGCAAAGTTTATTTACCACAACCTTTGCCGGAAATAAGATCTATTTCGAGAGTTTGTTATGGAGATGATTTTCCTACATTAGGCGAGTATTCACGAATTGCAATTATGGTTGGTTCTCATACACAGTGGAGTAACCATTTAACAGAGATTGTTGATGATTTTTGTAAAAATCATAATGCTATTGTTTTGTGTGATCATTGTAGTAATTATAAGGGAAAATATCGAATTTTGGCTAACTTAATCACGCAGCAGTATTATTTTAATTCTATAATAAAATCTGCAGATTTTGTAATTCATATTGGTGATATATCTGCATCTAATTATGGAATAAATATGAAGAAAGTTTGGCGAGTGTGTGAAGACGGAGAAATAAGAGATACATATAAAAAACTTAGTGTTGTTTTTGAAATGACAGAGGAAAAGTTTTTTGAATATTATAGTGAAATTGAAATTAAAGGAGAAAATACATTTTATAGAGAATGTCAAAGTGAAATTTCAAATATTCGAGATAATATTCCTGAAATTCCATTTTCTAACGCTTGGATTGCGTCTGTTACGGCAGATAAGTTACCACAAAATAGCGTTATACATTTTGGAATTTTAAATAGTTTAAGAACTTGGAATTATTTTGAAATTCCTCAGTCATGTTTAGAGTCTTCAAATACTGGTGGATTTGGAATTGATGGTAGTTTATCGACAATAATTGGTGCATCACTTGTAAAACAAAATGTATTACATTATTGTGTTCTTGGCGATTTGGCTTTTTTCTATGATATGAACGCATTAGGAAATCATAACATAGGGAATAATATTAGAATTCTTTTGGTTAATAATGGTCGTGGAACAGAATTTAGGCTTTCTGGTAGTCAAGGAAGACAATTTGAAGAGGATTGTGATTCATATATTGCTGCAGCAGGACATTATGGAAATAAGTCAAAAAATTTAGTTAAACATTATGCTGAGGATTTAGGATTCGATTATTATTCAGCTGAGTCAAAAGAAGAATTTTTGAACATATTACCTGATTTTGTAGATCCAAAGTTAAAAGAAAAATCAGCAATATTTGAAGTATTTACAGAGAGTGAAAATGAAAATACAGCAATGGTTAAGTTATGTAATATAAAAAAAGATAAGGGTGCAGTTATTAAAAGTGGCGCAGTTACTTTAGTTAAAGATACTCTTAAACCAGAGCAAATTAAGAAGATAAGAAGGATTTTAGGAAAATGAGTTTGATTACAAAAGTAAAAAAAGGTGTGCGTTTTTTAAAACGCAAAGAGCAAATTCCAATAATGAAAGTTAAGACGGATGATAATCTGCTTGAAAATCATGTTGCACTTATTACGGGGGGAAATAGCGGAATAGGTTTAGCTATTGCTCAAAAGTTTGTAGAAAGTTGATGTTCAGTGATAATTGCTGGCAGAAATGAGTCAAAATTGCAAAGTTGTGTTAAAGAATTAGGCGAGAAAGCGAAATATATAGTAATGGATATTTCTGATATTAGTGATATTAGGAATAAAATTCCAGTTGGAATGGGATTGTTTTCTAGAAAAATAGATATATTAGTTAATTGCGCTGGAGTAGGTGTAAAACATTCATTTTGGGATATAGATGAAAAAGAATATGATGATATTATGAATACAAATGCTAGAGGAATGTTCTTTGTTTCACAAATTGTTTCAGAGTATATGGTTGATAATAATATTCATGGACATATATTGAATATTTCCTCATCATCAGGAACAAGACCAGCCTGGACACCTTATGAGATGTCAAAATGGGCTGTTAATGGTTTTACCAAGGGATTAGCTGATACATTAATACCATATGGAATTGTGGTGAATGCAATTGCACCAGGACCAACAATTACACCTATGATAAATAAAAGTGAGAAAGACAATCTTTATAGTGAAAGAAGTTTGGCTAAAAGATTTGCTATGACAGAAGAAATAGCAAATTTAGCTACTTTTTTGGTTAGTGATGCAGGAAATATGATTGTCGGTGATACTGTATACTGCTCTGGAGGAAGCGGTATTATCACATTGCATAATTAGTAGGAAAGTGAGAAAAATGGATAAGAATAGCGAAGTAAAATTAAGGCAAGCACAGTTAATGATTGCTAAGGAAATCAAGCGTATTTGTGAAAAATATGATATTAATTATTTTCTTGATTCAGGATCAATGCTTGGTGCGATTCGTCATAATTATACCTTGGGATGATGATATGGATATTGGTATGTGTTGTGATGATTATGCGAGATTTATTTCTATTGCACCAGCTGAGTTGGATAAGAAATTTTTTTTAGATAATTATGAGACAAATAAAAAAAATCCTTATGTGTTTAGTAAGGTTCGTTTAAAAGGAACTACATATATTGAAAATATTGGAAATAGTGATTTTGAACATAATGAGATCTTTGTTGATGTATTTCCATATTATTATATTTCAGATAATGTGATGAAAAGAAAAGTAGAAGGAATAGAAATGGCTTTTTTAGCTCAAGCGATTATGTCGAAAGCTGGATATAAAGTGTGGAAAGGAAAAGGAATAAAAAAGCGATTGAAATTTTTACCAACTGATATAGTTGGTAAAATTTGTACAACTCATTTTTTGAGAAAACGTGTAAATCGATTATATTCAATACATAGTAATACACAAATGATGGGTATTCAGTCTGGCTCTTGCTATAGCTATTGGTTTTTTCCAGCAAAAGTGTTAAGGAAAACAATAAAACATACATTTGAAGGCGAAATATTTAATATTCCAGAGGAATATGATTATTTTTTGAAGGTTGCATATGGAGAATATATGAAATTGCCACCTGAAAATGAAAGAGTAACACATGAGATACAATGTTTAGATTTTGGTAATGTTGAAATTAAATAATGATGATATTGTATATGATTTATCCAATTTTTTTAGAAAACAGATGAAAGATTGGATTGCTTTTAATATCTTGTTCATAAAAAGATAGAAAGGGGACGTTCATGAATAAACAAGAAGCAGATGTTTTAAATACATTATTGTTGGAACCTTTTGTAAACCAAATAGTATTATCGGAAGTGTCTGGGCATTCATTAGGTATTGTAAATCGTTCACTTAAAAATTTGATTAACGATGGCTATATTGATGATCATATTCGACCAACATTAAAAGCTAAAAAAGAATTACAAATGAAATCACCAAAAAATGCAATTATTTTAGCTGCTGGTTTTGGTATGCGAATGGTTCCTATTAATACACAAGATCCAAAAGCATTAATGAAAGTAAATGGTGAAACCATTATAGAAAGATTGATTGATCAATTACATGAGGTAGGAATAAATGAAATATATATTGTTGTTGGGTATATGAAAGAAAAATTTGAGTATCTTATTGATCAATATGATGTCAAGCTAATAGTGAATGAAGAATATGCTCAAAAGAACAATCTTCATTCACTTAAATTAGCATCTCAATATTTATCAAATACTTATATCGTTCCTTGTGATATATGGTGTGATAGAAATCCATTTAGTCGACATGAATTGTATTCTTGGTATATGGTTAGTGATCTTGTAGATAATGAGAGTAATGTTAGAGTCAATAGAAAAATGGAATTAGTGATTAATAATCAAAGTGGTAATCAGATGATTGGTATTGCATACCTTGTTGAAGAGCAAAGTAAAATTATAATTGAAAGATTAAATCAATATGATAGTGATGAAAAATATAATGATTCATTTTGGGAAGAAACATTGATTGGTGGTGACAGAATGATCGTTCAAGCTAAAGTAGTTCATTCAAGTGATGTAGTTGAAATCAATACTTATGAACAGTTACGAGAATTAGATGAAGAATCAAATCATTTAAAATCAGATGCAATCTCTACGATCGTAAATGTATTAAATGTAAATAAAAAAGAGATTATAGATATAGAAGTTCTTAAGAAGGGTATGACAAACCGTTCTTTTTTATTTACTTGTAGAAATCAAAAATATATTATGCGTATTCCAGGAGAAGGAACAGATCAATTGATCAATCGAGAACAAGAAGCTGAAGTTTATTCAGTATTATCTGGAAAAGGATTATGTGATGATCCAGTTTATATCAATTCAAAAAATGGATATAAGATCACAAAATTTCTTGAAGGTGTACATGTATGTGATCCAAATAATCAAGATGAATTAAAATTATGTATGGATAAATTAAGAGAATTTCATCATTTCAATTTAAAAGTGAATCATACTTTTGATCTTTTTGGACAAATTGAATTTTATGAATCACTTTGGAATGGTAATTCATCTATATATAGAGATTATAAACAAACAAAAGAGAATGTTTTTTCTTTAAAAGGTTATATTGAAAAGACTCGAACAAAATGGTGTTTAACTCATATTGATGCTGTACCAGATAATTTTTTATTTTATGATGAAGGATTACAGTTGACAGATTGGGAATATGCAGGCATGCAAGATCCGCATGTTGATATAGCAATGTTTTGTATTTATTCACTTTATGATAAGAAGCAGATAGATAATTTAATTGATATCTATTTTGAAGGAAGATGTAAAGATGCAGAGCGAATAAAAATTTATTGTTATATTTCGATATGTGGCTTGCTATGGAGCAATTGGTGTGAATATAAAAGAAGTTTAGGCGTTGAATTTGGAGAATATTCTTTAAGACAATATCGTTATGCAAAAGAGTATTATAAAATCGTAATGGAGGAATTGAGAGATGAAAGTAGATAATGCAATCATTATGGCAGCTGGGACTTCAAGTAGATTTGCCCCATTATCTTATGAACGGCCTAAAGCTTTAATTGAAGTAAAAGGTGAGATATTGATAGAAAGACAAATTCGGCAACTTAAAGAAGCTGGTATCAACGAAATTATTATAGTAACAGGTTATAAATCTGAACAATTTAATTATTTAGAAAAGAAATTTGGTGTGAAGCTTGTTTATAATCCATATTATTTGACTCGAAATAATAATTCATCAATTTATGTAGTAAAGGATCATAAGTAATAGCTACATTTGTTCCTCAGATAATTATTTTATTGATAATCCATTTGAAAATAACATAGATGAAAGTTTTTATTCTTCGATTTATATCGATGGTAAAACAGATGAATGGTGTATTGAAGAACAAAACGAATGGATAAAAGATGTAAAAATAGGTGGAGAAAATTCATGGATCATGTTAGGTCATGTATTTTGGTCAAAAAATTTTAGTAAAAAATT
>URQL01000089.1 GCA_900550005.1 uncultured Erysipelotrichaceae bacterium | reverse complement strand
CATTGAATTAATAGGTGATATTGATCAAAATCTAGATAAAATAAAAAAATCACTTCACGAAATGTGAAGTGATTAAACTATTATGGTCTAAGTCCAAGTCCACCTTCAAGAGTGATGGTTTCACCAGTCATATATTTGAAATCAGGAGAAGCTAATTGAACACATACTCGTCCAATTTCTTTTTCATTATTTCCATAATGTCCCATAGGTGGCATTTTAACGTTAGCTTTGAAAGCTTCAGGATATTGTAATGAGAAGTTTTCAAGTTGAGCTGTCCAAGCAAGTGGACATACGATATTTACATTGATTCCATCTTTTGCCCATTCAGTAGCAGCAACACGTGTTAATCCACGAATACCTTCTTTAGCAGCTGCATAAGAACATTGTCCATAGTTACCAAATAATCCAGCACCACTAGCAAAGTTAATGATTGAACCTTGTGTATCTTTTAAATATGGATAGCAAGCTTTCATATAATAGAATGTTGCATATAATCCAGAATACATAGCTAAATCAAATTGTTCAGTTGTATGTTGATCTAGTGTAACACCTGAAGCAGAAGCTTGAGCATTGTTGATTAAAACATCGATACGACCAAATTCTTTCATAGCTTGTTCAATTACATTATTAACAGTAGCTTCATTATCACTACCAGCATGAACATCAGCTTGAACAGCTAAAACTTTGATTCCATATAATCTTTCTAATTCTTCTTTAGCATCTTCTAATTTTTTTACATTACGTCCCGTAATAACTAAGTTTGCTCCTTCTTTAGCATAAGCAGTGGCAATACCATAACCAATAGAACCGCAAGTTCCATCTTGTAATACAGCTCTACCAGCACCAGTTATAATGGCTGTTTTACCTTTTAAAAAACTCATAATATTAATTCCTCCTTGTACCTTGTACTTATAAGAAAATAATACTATAATTGAAAGCGCTTGTCACGCTATTTGATAAAATATTCACAAATAAATTACTTACTAAAAAGTGCCTACTATACAAAGACATTAAAATCAATTATAGTTAGATTAATGAGGTGAAAGAAATGAACCAAAGAGAAAAAAATTATATCTAATTGATTATTTATTAAATGAAGAAAATCACATATTACCTACAAGCAAAAAAGATTTTGATCTTTACCGAAGTTTAGTTAACCAACGTTACCCTTATCCTATTAATGAAATTTATTTAAAATTAGAAGATGAATATTTACAAGGACTTCATCGTCCGGTTATTCAACCAGACTTTAAAGATAAAAAGATACTCCTTTTTAAAGGGAATATCACAACTTTTAAAGTTGATGCGATTGTCAATGCTACAAATAATCAAATGTTAGGATGTTTTGTACCTGGTTATCATTGTATTGATAATGCGATCCATACCTTTGCTGGTATGTGTTTAAGACTTGCTTGTTTTGAAATGATGAAAAAACAAGGTCATTTAGAACCAATAGGACAAGCTAAACTGACATTAGCTTATAATTTACCAAGTCAACACATTATTCATACCGTAGGACCTATTGTTCAAGGAAAATTAACGCCTATTGCGATTAAACAATTAGAAAGTTGTTATGAAAAATGTATGAAATGTGCCTATGAACATTCGATTAAGATTTTAGCCTTTTGTTGTATATCAACAGGTGTATTTGGTTTTCCTAAAGAAAAAGCAGCCAAGATTGCAATAAAAACGGTTAAAAGATTACAAAAAAAATGTCCTATCCAAATTGTTTTTAATGTATTTGATAATCAAGATAAGCAAATTTATGAAAAAATCTTAGAAGAAGAAGGTATTGATTATGCATGATATTTGGAACCCTTGGCATGGCTGTACTAAAATCAGTGAAGGGTGTAAACATTGTTATATGATGTATAACGATCATAAAAGAGGATTAGATGGAACGAAGATCTATAAAACACAAAGTTTCTATTATCCTTTAGAAAAAGATCGTTATGGCCAATATAAAATCAAAAGTGGAGAAATATTAAGGGTTTGTATGAACTCTGATTTCTTTTTAGAAGAAGCGGATAAGTGGCGTGAGGAAGTATGGCAAATCATCAAACAAAGACCAGATGTGATTTTTTATATATTGACTAAACGGGCAAATCGAATTCGTGATTGTTTACCTTTAGATTGGAATGAAGGATATGATAACGTATTTCTTAATGTGACTTGTGAAAATCAAAGACAAGCAGATTTACGTTTGCCTATCTTAATGCATATTCCAGCTAAACATAAAGGGATTATGTGCGCTCCTCTCATTGGTTCAATCGATTTAAGTAAGTATTTAGAACAAATGCAAATCGATCAAGTTGTTGTTGGAGGAGAAAACTATGGATCGAATCGTTGTAATCACCATGAATGGGTAGAATCTCTTTTTAGACAAGCTAAAGCTAAAAATATTAAATTTTGTTTTATTGAAACAGGGACTTATTATAAAAAAGATCAAACGATCTACCGTATTGTTTCTAAACAAAAACAGGCTAAACAAGCTTATAAATCAGGATTGCAATATTCAGGGAAAATAGTGACCTTTCACTTAAAAACAAATCAACTTTCTTTGTTTCAAGATGTTTATGAACCACATTATCGAGAACAATGTATTGAATGTGGATCAAGAGGCATTTGTAATGGGTGCAGTGATTGTGGGAGATGTCCTTCTATAATTCTGACTAAAGAGGAAATGTTGAAAATTGATCACCACGTATTAGATTATCGAATTCTTTTTGAAGAGGAATAAATTTATTTTGTAAGGGCTTTTTATTTATAAATTATCATGGTATGATAAGGAAAAAGGATGGTGGATAGAATGAAATTAATTGTACAATCAGATGATTATGGTATGACTAGAGCTGTAGCTCGTGGATGTATCCATGGTATTGAAAAGGGAGTAGTTCGAGCAACCGGTGCTTTTATGAATATGCCTTGGATCGAAGAATGTATTGAATGGATTAGACCTTATCTTGATCAAATATCTTTTGGCATTGATTTAAATGCATCAACAGGTCCAGCTTTACTTCCACACGATCAAATTCCTACTCTTACAAAAGAAAATGGTAATTTTTATGGATCTAAAGAAAATCGTGCTTTTGATACAGATGAAAATGACCATGACCATTTAGCGAGTCATGAAGATGAACTTTATGTTGAATTTAAAGCTCAAATTGAAAAATTTATTACAGTGGTAGGAAAGAAACCAGATTATATTCATAATCATGCTTATGGCACAAAAACAACAGCAAAAGTGACAGAAAAATTAGGTAAAGAATATAATATTATCACAACATCCCAATTTATGGATCGAGATGATGTCGTTCAAGGAGGCATGGGATGGTATGTCTTTGGAAATGCTCAAGAACAATTAGCTGAAAAGCCAATTGAATGGCTAGTTGAAGATAAAGCTCATATGTTAGATAGTGAAATTGGTTATGTGATCTCTCATTGTGGTTATGTAGATGCTGAATTGTTTAAACTAACAAGTTTTACGACTTGTAGAGCGATTGATTTAGATTGCATGACTTCAGATGAAATCAAATCTTGGATCAAAGAAAATCATATTGAAATCGTTTCATTTAAAGAAGTTTTATAAAAGAAGATTTATCTTCTTTTTTTAAATCTTTTAGAGGAAAATATGCATCAATACTATTTAGTTAAACCCTCTTCAGCTTTATGCAATATGCGTTGTTCCTATTGTTTTTACCAAGATGTATCTCATTATCAAAAACAAATTCTACAAATCATGGATGATTCAACTATGCAATCACTTATTTTAAAATCATTAGCTTTTAGTAATGAAATAACTTATGCTTTTCAAGGCGGAGAACCTACACTAGCTGGAATTGATTTTTTTAAGAAGTTTATTGCCTATGTTAATCAACATAAAGATCAACAGAAAATTCATTATGTGATTCAAACAAATGGTTATGCACTAAATAAAGATTGGATTCAACTTTTTAAACAATATCATTTTTTAGTAGGTATTTCTTTAGATGGACCTCAAAGTCATCATGATAAGTTACGAAAAGATCATCAGTATCGTGGTACTTTTGAAAAAATAATGCATCCTATTGAATTACTTAATCAAGAAAAAGTTGATTATCAAATTCTAACGACTTTGACATCTTCATTAAGTAAACAACCTAAAAAGCTTTATTCATTTTATAAACAACATCATTTTAATGCTATTCAATTAACCCCTTGTTTAGCAAAACTCAATATAAAACAAGATAGGTATAGTCTATCTCCACAACAATTTTATGCGTTTTATCATACCTTTTTTGAATGTTGGTATCAAGATTATAAAAAAGGAGATTGGATGTCGGTAGGCCTATTTGATCAATTGATAACTTTATTTCAAGGACGTTATCCAAGTTTATGCGGAATGCTTGGAAAATGTTCGATGCAAAATGTGATTGAAGCAAGCGGAGATGTTTATCCGTGTGATTTTTATTGTATTCAAGATTATTACCTAGGAAATATTCGAAATGATGATTTAAATCAATTACATATCCATAGTCAAAAATTTGTAGAGCGACCTAGAATATTATCGAAACATTGTAAGACATGTAAATTTATCAAACTTTGTCATGGTCAATGTCATCGCATGCAAGATGTTTATATGAACCATTCAATGTGTGGATACCAAAAATTTTTAGAAGAAACTTATCAAATCTTTTATGCAATAGGAAAAGATATGTTGAAAAGATAAAAAAATATTTTTGCTTTAATAAAAATAGTTTATAATAAAATCAAATTAAAGTGAAAGTAGGATAAAAAAGAAAGGAAGAAAAAGAGTGAGATATAATTTTGATAAAAAAATAAATCGAAAAAATACGAATTGTATTAAATGGGATATCGTTGAAGAAGGAGTACTTCCATTTGGCATAGCCGATATGGATTTTGAACTAGCTCCTGTTATTCAAGAAGCACTCATTAAACGTATTGAACATGGTGTATTTGGTTATAGTTTAGAAGATCAAGAATTAGTCGATACTTTAGTGGATTGGTATAATACCACTTATCATCAAGAAACTAAAAAAGAATGGTTTGTATTAATACCTGGTATCGTTCCGGCTTTTCATGTTTGTGCCAACATGGCTAAAAGTGGAGTCATGTCTATTACTCCAAATTACAATATGTTATTAGAAGCAATTGAAGAAGAAAAGAAAGAATTAGTGACAACGAAGATGATCAATCAAGATGAACATTATTCACTTGATGTTGAAGCAATGGAAGAAGCTTGGCATGAAGGGATCGACCAATTCATGTTTTGTAATCCTCATAACCCATTAGGAAAAGTCTATACGAAACAAGAATTACAAGAATTATCAAAGTTTTGTAAGAAACATGATATGATCATTGTTTCAGATGAAATTCATTGTGAAATCATTTATGAAGGACAACATACAACGATGCTAGATGTTGATGATTATGCTCGAGATCATTCGATTATCTTAATGGCACCAGGAAAAACTTATAATATGGCAGGGTTACCTTTTGCTTTTGCAATTATTAAAAACGATGAATTAAGAGATAAATTTAAACATACGATCTTTATGAGTGAACCGGTCTTATTATCAAAAGTAGCAGCTAAAGTTGCTTATCAAAAAGGCCAAGATTGGAAAGAACAAGTTCTTGATTATTTAAGAGGGAATCGTGATTATGTCGAAGAAAGATTAAAAACAGTATTTCCTAAAGCACGTTATCCTCATTTACAAGCGACTTATTTGATGTGGATCGATTTAACAGATTATTTTGATGAGCCTGCAAAATGGATTTTAGAACATGCAAAAGTAAGTTTTACAGATGGTGAACATTATCAAGGTAATGGTTATGTGCGTGTTAATATTGCTACAAGTAGACAAAATATTAAAGAAGCTTTTGATCGAATTGAAGAAGCCTATAAAAAAACTCATCGCTAGATGAGTTAATTTTTTTCTTTAGGTAAGACTAAATTTAAAAAGATAGCGGTAATTGTCGCTAAAACGACAGGAGATTTACCAAAAATCGTTGTTACCCACTCCGGAAAGCTTGCAAGTGCTGCGGATGCCTGTGAAACACCCACACCGATTGCTGCCGCAAGACCAACGATTGAGGAATTTCGGTAATCCATCTCTTCGGACGCTACCAGCTTCATTCCGGTCATGGCGATCGAAGCAAATACAGAAACCGTCGCCCCACCAAGAACACACTGTGGAATCGTAGTCAGCAGCGCAGAAAACTTCGGTACGATTCCGGCGACACCAAGGATCACGGCTGCCAGCCCAAGCACCCAGCGATTAATAACCTTTGTCGTTGTCACGATACCAACATTCTGACTGTACGTTGCTGTCGGAAGTCCGCCAAGCAGAGCTCCGATTATATTTGTTACTCCATATGCAGTGATACCATTCTGTAATTCTCTGTCTTCCGGTTCACGATCCATAGCACCGATCGTTGTCGCAGAATAATCTCCGATTGCCTGAACAGAGTTGATTGCAAACAGCAGCCCGATTGCCACACAGGCAGAAATCTCAAAATGAATTCCAAAATGCATGAACTGCGGAAGCTGAAACATTTTTGCCTGTCCCACGCTTGACAGACTGACCATTCCAAACGGAATTGAAACCACGTATCCTACAATGATACCAATTAAAATAGAGGCCAGTTTCAGGATACCCCTGCCAAAATGATTCAGTCCTGTCACAACTGCCAGTGTCAGAAATGCCACAAGCCAGTTCTGCCAGGAACCATAATCCGAATTACTTGTTCCGCCGGCCATATAATTAATTGCTGTCGGATAAAGGGAAAGTCCGATTGTAAATACAACGGTTCCTGTAATCAGCGGCGGGAAAAATACGCGGATTTTTTTAACCAGAAGTCCCATGATAATTGCCACAATGCCGCCAATGATCTGT
>URQL01000088.1 GCA_900550005.1 uncultured Erysipelotrichaceae bacterium | reverse complement strand
TGTAACATAGCCATCAAAACCAAATCGATAAATAGGATCAACAATAAAACATTTTGTTCTTCCTGTTGCAATAAATAAAGAATGACCCTTAGCCTGCAATGCTCTAAAAGCTTCTTTATTTTTATCAGAAATATCTACTAATCCTGTGGGAGTACTTAATAATGTACCATCAATATCAAAAAAGAATAATTTTCTCATCTACTTACCTCTTCTAAAGAAAGAAAAAGATTTCTTTTGTTTCTTATCCTTTTTCTTTAACTTTTCTAATTTTTCCTTGGCTGGTTCATATCCTTCGTCAATTGCTTTTTGATACCATTCCATCGCTAAATCAATATTGATTTCAACACCAATACCTTTTTCAAAACAATGACCAACATTACTAATAGCAATTTTATTACCTAATTTTGCTGATTGTAAATAAAGTTCCATTGCTTTTTTTTCATCTTTATCTACTCCTTCACCATTTTCATAGGCAACCGCTAAATTATTCATAGCACCACGATGATTTTGCTTTACAGCTTCTTGGTAATAATAAACAGCCATCATTGGATCTTTATCTACACCGCGACCAAAGTCATAACAACACCCTAGATTATACAACGCAGAAGGATATTTTTCCTTAGCAGCAATCAAGTAATGTTCAACTGCTTTTTTATAATCTTGTTTTACCCCTTGACCTGATTCGTATAAATAACCAATGCAAAAATGCGCTCTAATATTATCTAAAGCACAAGCTTGCTTATAATAATAGAAAGCTTGATCAAATTTTCCTTGACGTTCATATAAAACACCTAAATTGCACAATGCAGCTGAATTTTGTTGATTAGCTGCTTCTTGATACCAATGCATAGCCAAGTTCATGTTTTGTTCAACTCCTCGACCAAGTTCATACATTAATCCTAAACTACATTGTGCACGAGGATAACCTTGATGAGCTGACTTTTCATACCATTTAAAAGCCATTTTTGGATTTTCTTCAATCCCACGACCATAATCATACATTAAAGCTAAGTTGCTTTGCGCAACAGCATCACCATTATCAGCACCTAATTGATAATAATAGCAAGCTTTTTCAAAATCTTGTTCAACACCTTCACCATTTTCATAGCAATACCCTGTAACACATTGTCCACGTCCATAAGAAGCATCAGCTGATTTTTTATACCATTTAAAAGCTTCTACTTTATCTTGAGTTATACCGATACCTTCATCAAAACATACCGCATAATTATACATACCACGAGGATAACCTAAATAAGCAGCTTCTTTATAAAGTTCAAGCATTTTATTTAAATCTTGACTTACTCCTTGTCCAGTTTCGTAAAGATAACCTAAATTACATAAAGCACGGGGATAATGGTTTTTGGCGGCTAAAGTATAATATTCAATTGCCTTTTGAAGATCTACTTCTACACCAATTCCTGCTTCATAGCAGTAGCCTAAATTACACTGTGCTGTTTCATAACCAAGATCAGCGGCACGTTGATAATAATCAATTGCACGATTTAAATTTTGTTCAACATATTGTCCGTCTTCATAAATCGCACCTAATGCACAAAGTGCTCTAGGATAATCAAACTCAGCTGATTTTTGATAATAATCTAAAGCTAAAACAATATTTTTTTCTGTACCGATTCCCATTTCAAAACAAAAAGCTAAATTACACATCCCTACCGGATTACCTAAATCACTTGCTCGTTGATAAAGCTGAACAGCTTTCTTTTCATCTTTTTGACAACCAAGTCCTACTTCATAAAAATAACCTAAACACACAAAAGCTCTTGGATAATCTAACCCAGCAGAAGCTTGATACCATCTAAAAGCAAGAGCATAATCTTGATCACAACCTACCCCATTTTCATAAAAATAACCCAAATTACACATTCCCACAGCATCATTTTGATTGGCTGCAGCTTGGTAATATTCAAATGCTAGTTTTTCATTTTGTTCAACACCAATTCCTGCTTCTAATAAATAACCGTATTTGGTTTGTGCAGGGGGATAACCTAAATTAGCACTTTGTTTATAAAGTTCTACTGCTTGATCAAAATCTTGTTCGATTCCATTTCCATTTTCTAAATTGATACCAAGATTAAACATAGCTCGAGGATAACCTAATTCACTAGCACGACGATAAAGTTGATTTGCTCTTTTTTCATCTTTTTCACCCACTTCATCACTTTCTAATAAGTAAGCTAAATTACACAAAGCTGGAGCATAATCTTGATTAGCTGCTTTTTCATACCATTCAAAGGCCTTGTGAAGATCTTTTGTTGTTCCTTCGCCAAATTCTTTGCAATAACCTACATTAAACATAGCTCGCGGATACCCTTCATTCGCTGCTTCTTGGTAATATTCAAAAGCCTTTACCATATCCACATCAACATCGATTCCATATTCATAACAAGCACCTAAATTACATCCCGCCACGAAATAACCTTGCTCGTAAGCTTTTTGATAACATTCAAATGCTTTGTGAACATCTTTATCGCACCCTGTTCCAAATTCATAGCATTGTCCTAAATTTGTAATGGCACGACTAAATCCTTGTTTAGCCGCTAATTCATAATAATGAAAAGCAAGTTCTTCATTTTTTTCAATTCCTTTTCCCATCTCTAAACAATAACCTAAATTACATTGGGCAACGTCCAATCCTTGATTTGCTGCTTCTTGATACCAAGAAACGGCTTGCTTGTCATCTTGTTCAACCCCTTGTCCCATTTCATAGCAATAACCTAAAATACATTTAGCAGATGCATTATTCATAGAAGCCGCTTGTCTAAAAAGTTCTACTGCTTTTTTTTCGTTTTGAACAACACCTTCACCATAAAAATAATTTAATCCTAAATCATATAATCCTTCTGCTGTTTTTGGTAATTGTACTTCTTCATGTAGCTCTTCTTTCATTAAAAAACAGATATCCATTCCTAAAATACGATCATCGTCTTCAATATAATAATGTTCTTCTTGTAAATAAGGAAGATCTAAATAATCCTCTGGATGATCATATTGAAGCATATAATTATGGTATTGATTTTGTAAATCATCCATGATTTGCTTTTCATCACCTGCTACTTTTGTAAGCAAAGTACGTACCTTTAAAACTTTACTTTCATTTGCATTGTAACCCTCTTTTACTACTTTAACAAAACTGATATCTTCATCACTTGAAATCAATTCATCCACAATCCAATTATTAAATAAAGGTTCATAATATTTTAAACGATCAATAATATCCATTTTTATCACCTCAACTAAGTTAATCATACCATAAATAGTCATTATTTTGAATTATTCTTATCGTTACGATAAACTTTTTCTTTTTTTATTATATAATGAACTTAGAAGTAGTATAAATTATACGAATTTACTAATATGTGAAATAAAATTTACTTAATTATAGAAAACAAGCTAAAACAAGATAAAAGTTTAACAATTTTGATGTTTTTTTCGTAATTTTATGTATAATAGTATACGTAAGAAAATTAAAGAGGTCAAATACTATGAAGAAATTAGGGTCAAGAATTATCGGATTACGTCAAGAACAAAACATTACTCAGGTATCTCTAGCTAAACAAGTTGGAATTACAAAATCAATGTTATCTAAGTATGAAAATGATATCAACGTACCTAAAGCAGATGTATTAGGTGAAATTGCTACTCTCTTACATACATCTTCTGATTACTTATTAGGAAAAATTGATAATCCTGCTCCTCTTAAAAAAGATGATACATGGATTCAATTACGTGAAGAAGAATATCAATTCTTAGATAGTTATCGTAAATTAAGTAGTGTTAACAAAGAACGTATCCAAGAACGTATCGATTGTTTATTATCAATGCAAGAAGATTAAAAAATAGTTGTAACAAATCGTTACAACTATTTTTTTATTTTGTTAAATCATCTTCATCAAAAGCTTTAGCAATAGCGCCTCCTGGAGCAACCATTGGCCAAACTTTATCGTCTTGATCAATGACACATTCAATTAAAACAGGTTTTCTTAAAGCAATTGCTTCTTTTAATACAGGTTCTAATTGCTCTTTTGATGTGACACGATAAGATGTAGCACCAAAAGCTTCTCCCAATTTTACAAAATCAACACCATCATTTAAGATCGTATGTGAATAACGATGATTATAGAATAATGTTTGCCATTGACGAACCATTCCTAAAACTTGATTATTTAATACAACTTCAATGATTGGAAGTTGGTTACGACATACCGTAGCCATTTCATTTAAGTTCATCCTAAAACATCCATCACCAGCAATATTGAAAACTGTTTTATCTGGATTACCAATTTGAGCACCAATAGCAGCCCCTAATCCAAATCCCATCGTTCCAAGTCCACCTGATGTAATTAATTGACGAGGATATTTAAATTGATAATATTGCGCTGCCCACATTTGGTTTTGACCTACTTCAGTGACAATTAAGGCTTCACTCTTTGTTAAACGATTGATTGTTTCAACAACATAAGGTCCTGTAAGTCCTTCTTGATTATAAATAAGAGGATATTTTTGTTTCAATGAAGCAATTGTTTCCATCCATTCTTGATGATTTAATTCTGGTAATTTAGCATTAATATCTTCTAAAACCATTTTCGCATCACCTACAATATGTTGTATTACTTTTATATTTTTATTGATTTCAGCTTCATCAATATCAATATGAATAATCTTTGCTTGAGAAGCAAAAGTATTTGTATCACCAGTTACACGATCACTAAAACGAGCGCCGATTGCAATCAATAAATCAGCTTGGCTTACACCATAGTTCGTGGCTTTCGTTCCATGCATACCGATCATCCCTGTATAACGAGGATCTAAAGAAGAAAAGCCTCCTTTTCCCATTAAAGTATCACAGACTGGGGCATCAATTTTATTTGCAAACAATTTTAAAGCATCGCTTGCTCCACTTGTGATCACTCCTCCACCACACATAATATAAGGGCGTTTTGATGTTTGAATTAATTGCACCGCTTCTTGAATATCTACATCTTGATATGTTTTTTGTTTTATTGATTTTTGAACTTGAATAGGTTCAAAATCGATCGTATCTGCAGTTACATCTTTTGTAATATCGATTAAAACAGGTCCTGGTCTTCCACTACGTGCAATTTCAAAAGCACGCCTAAAAGTAGCTGCTAAATCATGAATATCCTTTACCATGAAGTTATGTTTTGTAATTGGCATCGTCATCCCCACAATATCGACTTCTTGAAAACTATCTTTACCAATTAAACTTGTCACTTGGTTACAAGTAATTGCAACTACAGGAATAGAATCCATATAAGCCGTCGCTAAACCTGTCACTAAATTGGTTGCTCCTGGTCCTGAAGTTGCCATACAAACTCCTACTTTTCCAGTTGAACGAGCATACCCATCAGCTGCGTGGCTTGCCCCTTGTTCATGACTAGTAAGAACATGCTTTATACGATCTTGGTAATCGTATAAAGCATCATAAACATTTAAAATTGTTCCTCCAGGATATCCAAAAACAGTATCGACACCTTGTTCTAATAGACATTCAACAACAATTTGTGATCCAGTCATTTTCATTCCTGACTCCCCCTATTCTTCGTATCCAGGTACTCTTAAAATTGCTCCCGTTGATGCTGATGTGACTTGAGCAGCATATCTTAATAAGTAACCTTTTTTAATTTTTGGTTCCCTTGGTTGCCATTGTTCTTTACGTTTAGCAAGCTCTTCATCGCTTACTTGTAATTCTAAAATATGATTTGGGATATCAATATGGATCAAATCACCTTCTTCAACTAATCCAATAATACCACCTTCTGCCGCTTCTGGTGATACGTGTCCAATCGAAGCCCCACGCGTAGCTCCTGAAAAACGTCCATCTGTGATCAAAGCGACGTCTTTATCTAAGCCCATTCCGGCAATTTCTGATGTTGGAGATAACATTTCACGCATTCCTGGTCCACCTTTAGGTCCTTCATAACGAATAACAACAACATCACCTTTAACGATTTTGCTTGCACGAATGGCTTCAATAGCTTCTTCTTCACTATCAAATACACGTGCTGGTCCTGTATGAACAAGCATTTCTTTAGCTACTGCAGATTGTTTAACAACGGCGCCATCTTTTGCTAGATTTCCTTTTAATACAGCAATTCCACCTGTTTTAGAATATGGATTTTCAACAGGTCGGATGATTTCAGGATTTAAATTAACACATTCTTCAATATTTTCACCTACTGTTTTTGTTGTAACAGTTAAACAATCTTTGTGAATGACACCTATTTTATTAAGTTCATTCATTACTGCATAAACACCACCAGCTTCATCTAGATCTTCCATGAAAGTATCTCCAGCTGGAGCCAAATGGCATAAGTTAGGTACCTTTTTACTCATTTCATTTGCAATTTCTAGATTTAATTTTACACCAGCTTCATGCGCAATGGCTGGTAAATGAAGCATAGAGTTTGTTGAACAGCCAAGTGCCATATCCACAGCTAAAGCATTCATAAATGCTTTTTCATTCATGATATCACGAGGTTTAATATCTCTTTTTACTAATTCGACGATTTGCATACCTGCATGTTTAGCTAAACGAATACGTTCAGAATAAACACCTGGGATCGTTCCATTTCCTCTAAGTCCCATTCCTAAAACTTCAGTTAAACAATTCATCGAATTTGCGGTATACATACCTGAACAAGACCCACAAGTTGGACATGCTTTTTGTTCAAATTCTTTTAATTTTTCCATTGTCATATTGCCAGCATTAAATTCACCTACAGCTTCAAATAAAGAAGATAAGCATGTTCTTCTTCCATCTAATTTTTTACCTGCTAGCATCGGTCCACCACTAACAAAAATAGTAGGTACATTGACACGGGCTGCAGCCATTAATAATCCTGGTACGTTTTTATCACAGTTAGGGATCATAACTAAAC
>URQL01000087.1 GCA_900550005.1 uncultured Erysipelotrichaceae bacterium | reverse complement strand
AGATGTGGGGAAGCATGGCGTTTACCATTTGTCTCATAGTAGCTTTCTTCAACAATAAATTTACCATTAAAATCTTTAGGAAGGTTCAAAATTTTCTCATTACAAATTGTATTAATGTGTTCTGCATAAGGATATGCTTTTCCTTCTTTCATCAACTTATCAAACTGTTCTTTATTATTAAAGTGTCCCGTCATCATATCAACAAAATTATCGAGTTTCATCATGTTTTTTCCTCCAAATTCCAATTTGATTTTTTTATATTATATCAATTACATTTGAATAATACAATGAAAATCCATTAGTTACAAACTTATTTTTTCGGCGGTTGCTGTGGGGCATTGTTCTGTGGATTTCCAGCATGAGTACCTTTATTCTTTAAAATAATATTGGCTGCCTTTACATATCAGTCCACATCTGCACCACGGTAATTTGCATTGGCTACTGTATCTGCAACAGGATTGATAAGTTCCACTTCGGCGTTGTAGTCATAGTCCTTTAACGGAACAGTCGCCGGAACGGATACCTGTATCATGCGTCCCTGTGTGTTGCATTTTAAATCGTAGGTACGCTCCTTGATTTCCTCATCGTAAAAAGAAGTGACCCTATAGGAAAACCAATTGTACCATTGATAATGATAATATTTAAAAGAACAATATAACTTATTAATCCAAAAAAACATAGACGTAAAATTGAACCTTTATTCATTAAATCAATCATCCTATCTTTTGCTTTTTCATCCATACCTAATTTAATAAATACGTATTCACTTAATCCTGTTTTTACATGATAACCGCTTGCTAAAACGTAAAAGAAGATCGTAGCTAAGAATAATAAAATGCCAAATATTTCAGATTTTTAATAAACATAAATTGCTAAACTTAGATAGCCAAAGAATTCTAATCCAATGGCAAATACGCCTAAGACAGAAGATAACATAGGTACACTTGCAGATACACCGTTCAACACATGCTTTAAATAACCTTCTTCTTTAATATGTCCAATCGTTTCAAAACTAAGTGTTCCATTTGGAAAAAAACTTAATCTTCGATCACAATACATATTAACTACATGATCAATGATTCCTAAAGTCAACATCACTTTTAGTATTTTAATCAACCACCTTTTCAAATACTAAGATTTTTTGTGCAAATTTTTTTACAATTGGCATCCAAGCTACTAAAGCATACATTTTATTTAAAGTTATCATTCCTCTAACAATGTTATCATCTTTTACTTTTTTATAACCTATAGCTATATTTTTGATATCATCAAAGCAATTCGCTCCCCATGTAAATGAAGCTCCTGTAGCCTTAATTGATTTTTCAATGCCTTCTTTTTTTACAAAGAAAGGACAAAGTGTTTCCATACATACATAAGCATTATCAAAATGATCATGAATGATTTCTAACATTGTTTTTACTTCTTGTTCCTGCATATACATGGTTAACCCTTCAATAATAAAAAGCATCTTTCCTCTAACTTTTACTTGATCAGTCCATTTAGGATCTAAAACAGAACAAGCGATTGTAGAAATACGTCCTGTTTCATGATAAATAGAATCTCTTACTTCAATCGTTTCTGGTAAATCTAAGTTATACCAAGTTAATTTTCCATTATCCATACGATAAACTCGGGTATCTAATCCACAAGCAATATTAACGACTGTACAATTTGTATTTTTATGAATAAAATCACTTACAAGTTCATCAAAAACAACACTTCTTGCAACAATGCCTCCACTCATAGCAATATCTTTTTTAGCATTTAAAAAGTCATAATCAATATGTTCAATCATTTCTTCTGCTTTTAAATCTTTAAAATTATTTTTAGGATTTTTACTATGCATAGCACGAGCATAAAAACATTGCAACATGGTTTCAGCTGTTCCATTTAATGCCGGTTTTATCTTTTCCATTTTTAATCATCCTTTCTTATTTAATAGGCTTTTGATTATTTCAATATAAAATTATTCGCATTTTTCATAGAATAGGTTAAATGACCATAGCCTTCTTTTAAAGCATAGTTTGCTAGAAGATAAGCTTGGTTTACTTTTTTAAAACATCTTCGATACGCTTTTTCATCTATTCCATAGAAAAAGAACATCTTTTTTTGCTGATTTTCATTGAATTTTGGAAAATCAAATGTATAGTGATACTCTACTTCATTTTTAATGGTTGTATTTGTTATAAAACGAGAAGACAAAGCATAAGGTTCAATTATTGATCGAATACTTTCATGATCTCATCCAGAAATTTTTTTGATCATTTTTGATCATAAAACTTCTTTTAGACTCTTATTTTTCATTCTATTTAAAAAAGTTTTAAAAATAGGATACATAACTTTTCTATTTAACTATGAAAGTTTTGTACAAGGAGCACCATCAAAAAAACAAGATTCTACAGTAATTTGTTTTTCTAAAAGTTGCTGATATAATTCTATTCCTATTTTTGCTCCCCTAGATTGACCATAAATCATTTTTATATTTTAATATTTTCTTTTTGAATATAGTCTATAATTTCTTTAGCTTCATTTTTACGTGATGTAGGAGTACTATTTTCATCATGTCCATTGTATTCAGGTAGAAGAATTTGGTAAGCATCACTTAATTTTTCATATACGTATTTTAAACTTATACTTAGACAAAATGATCCTGGTAACATGATGATCAATGGATCCCCATAGTTTGAAATTTCATAATTTATTCCTTCTTTTTATTAGCTATAACTAACTATAATATAACATAAATAAGATCATAAAAAAATATTTTCTAGATATTTCTTGGTATAAAAAAACTTCTCCCTTTTATAAATGAAGAAGTTTTGATTGATTATTTTGAAGATGGGTAAACAAGTGCTATAAAAGTGAATTGAACTAATTTCCATTGATCTTCTACTAAAGTATACACTTCTGTAACTGCAAAATGGTGTGTTGTTGGTTTTCCATCTAATAATAATCCATAATCACAATCAGTAATGACTACTGCACTGTTTCCATAAATTCTAACATCTTTACTATGAAATACAAGATCCGTAGGTTTGAATGCACCACTTGTATAAAATTCTATTTCTTTATCTAATTTACATGTAATGCCAATATGAACAAATGTACAATCCTTTAAAGCTAAAGCACGCATGCCTGCTTCATCAGTATTTTCCATAGCTTTCCAAAATTCATCCGATGTTTTAATAACTTAATTTGTCATGTTTTAATTCCTCCTCTTTTTTCTACTTTTAGTTTAAAAAATGAATTGGGTGATGTAAAATATCATATTATCATAATAGTATGCATTGAAATCATAGTTAAAAAAGCATAAGTTTTTCATAACTCATGCTTCTAATCATCAATCTTTTACCACATTTCCACTACTAAGTCCACTGTCTTTATCATCTAAAGGTAACCAATCAATAACTTTTTTAATTTGACTATCCCAGAAATCCCAATCATGTCCATGGTTTTCTTCATCATAAGTTACAGATACATCATCTTTAATAAGTAAATCTCTAAAAGATCGTGTACTTGGTAATAATACATCTTGCAAACCACAAGCCAAATAAAACTTAGGCATACTAAATTCGCCATCTTTAACACGTTGTTTAAGATTTTCATAGGCAATTAGATAATTTTTATCTGTTTTACGTGCTTCTTCTAAATCACCAAAAACTAAGTTTTCACCTACTAATGATTTAAAATTAGGATCTATAATAGGTAATGCACTTGATAATCCGACAATACAACTATAGTTTTGAGCATATTTCATCCCATTACGTATTGCTCCATAACCGCCCATAGAAAGTCCGGCGATAAAGGTATCTTCTCTTTTAGTTGATAATGGGAACAGATTACGCATCACTTGTAATAATTCATTTCCTATAAATTCTTCATAGTTGTTTTTTGGAGTTTGTCCATTAATGTAAAACGCATTATCACCTGAAGGCATAATCACCGCTAAGTTCTTTTCTTCTGCCCATCTTTGAATACGTGTACCAGATACCCAATCCGTATAATTTCCTAGTAATCCATGAAGTAAAACTAAAGTTTTAAACTTTTGCCCTGGTTTCATTTGATAAGTTCCTTCTTGAAAAGAAATCTTATCTACAGGTAAAATGACTTGAACAGGTACTGTACGAAATAATGCTTTTGATAAATAATTAATTTGAATTAAAGCCACTCTTTTTCCTCCTTATTTTAATTGTTGTTTTTATTATAAGCTTATTCTAATGTTAGCACAATATTTATTTTGATGATCAACTAAATGGTGTTAAATAAACAGGAGCACATATAATATCTTGGTTTTTAGATAAATCCTTTGTATGAATGATATATCGATTCAAAATCCTATTTATCCAAGAATATTACAATAAAATAATTTACTTGCACTCTTACTTATTTATTACTATAATGAATTCATAAAAAGAGAAGGAGTTTAAACTATGAAGTTGATATTTGTAAGACACGGGAAAACGCATTTTAATGAATTAGATATTAAACAAGGATGGTGTGATTCACCTCTTAGTAAAACAGGAGAAAAACAAGTAGCGAGCACAGCTTTACAACTTAAAGATTATCCAATTACTAAAGCTTATTCCTCACCACTAGGAAGAGCAATTCAAACAGCTAAAGCAATGCTTGTTTATCATGACTTACCTCTTCAATTAGACGATCGTTTAAAAGAAATTAATTTTGGTAAATTTGAAGGAATCACTTGTAAATTGGTAGACACATTTCACCTTGAATCACCTGATTGGTTAACAAGTCATAATATGGACTACACTGCTTATGAAGGTGGACATATTAAAGATGTAATAAAAGCACATAAAGATTTTGTTGAAGAAATGATAAAAGAATCTAATGAAGAAGATATCCTTTTAATAACAGGACATGGTTGCTCATTATCTGCTTATATTCGATCAATTTTACCTGAAGATCAAGAATTTACTTTTATGGAAAATGCTGGAGCAGTAATTATTGATTATAATGATGGCAATTTTAATTTAGAAAAAACAATTTCACCAAAAACAGGGATGTAATTTTCACCCCTGTTTTTATTCTATTAACCAATAAAGTCCCTCATAACAAAATCACGAGTCTACACTTCTAAATTGAGTAACTTCTTGATTTCTTAATTTGCCAGTATAAACTTCATCATTTCTTATCTCATTAAGGCACATTTATTTATAAATACACATTTGTTTTCTCAAATCAAAAAACTTAGACCTACATCTAAGCTTTTTGATAACTATTTTCCCAGAAACGAAGTTCATAATAAGAACAGCATTCAAAAATTTCTTTTAAATTTTCTTTTTGTGTATCTGTAATAGATTTTGTAAGTTCATTAAACATAGAAATCAATTCTACATTATGGTCAGCATATTCTTTACTTGCATACCCTTTGATCCAATCCCCATAAAAAGGATCATCCATGCAATCTGATTTATTTTCAATCATTTTTTTCGCAATCAATTCATAACTATATGCACAAGCAAGAATAGCTGCTAAGATTTCTACTTCTTCATATTCATAGCTGATACGAAGCATAAAAGAAGTATAAGATAAGTTGTCTAAATTCATTTTAGTTGTTTCTAAGTCTTCTTTTGTAATAGCTAATTTTTGATAATACCCACTATGTAAATCCACTTCAGTTGTTAAAGCTTGAATATAATCACTAAATAGTTTTGTTGTTTTATCACTTTTTGCCTTTGCTAAACCTAAAGCAAAGCAACGTGTATAATCTTTTAAATAAAGTTCATCTTGAATTAGATAATATTTAAAGCGATCCTTTTCTAAAGTACCATTTTGAATACCTAATACAAAAGGATGGATATAATATTGATCCCAAATGGGTTTAACTGCTTCTAATAATTCATCAAATATATTCATCTATTTTTTTCTCCTAATCCTTTTTTTATATTCTTTTTCTTTTATTATAATCGTTCCTTAAAAAAAATCCAGATAATAAAAGAGAACTCGTCAAAAGTTCTCATTAGATATTGTACTTTCAATATGTTGAATCCATTTTTTCATACCATAAGTATGATCAAGTGCTTGTGTGTAAAGTTGATATGCCATTTGATCATGTTCTTGTAAATATAAAATACTTTTTTTAGGGCCAAAATAATATAAACCTAAACAGTCAAAATAAATTTCTAAACTTTCTATGCATAACAGATGATAGCGATACATTCCTTCTGTATCTTTTCTTTGTATACGTTTAAGCATTTTTTGACACCAGACAACTTCATCATTTAATTCATCTATCGTCTTTTTAGGATAATGATCAATATGATCATGGACTTGTTTAAATAATTTTTGACCAATTTGATGGGTATCATAAATTACTTCACCAAAATAGATTTGAATAAAGTCATTTAAGTTTTTTAATTGATCCTTTGAATAAACAAAAACATCGAGTTGGATGCCTTCAATACAATTTGTATCATGATAAGTCAAATCATCTGTAATAACCAATGCATCATAGTCGCTATCTTGATTATTGGTATGATTTTGATAAGATCCATAAAGAATAATAGCAAGAGGTTGGTACTTTTCTAATAGATAATGTTTAATTTTTTCCATAATTTACACTCCCATATAATTTAATAAAATAATGAATTTTATTCTACAAGGGGCTCACCTATTTCAATTGTTTACCTGTTAAGTTAAAGTAAATATGATTTAAAGTTTGCATAAATTGTTGGAGTTCTTGTTCATCTATCCCTTCAATAGCCTGCTTTTCCACTTCTGCACAATGTTGATCCCATTGTTTGATGGTTTGTTTTCCTAAAGGAGTGGCTTCTAATTGAATCGAGCGGCGTGATTTATCATCTGTTTTTCGAATGATCATTCCTTTTTTTTCTAAATCATTGATCATTCTTGAAGCCGTTGCGGGTTCAATATCCACATCTTCTGCCACTTCTTTTAATTTACAATTAGGATGCT
>URQL01000086.1 GCA_900550005.1 uncultured Erysipelotrichaceae bacterium | reverse complement strand
TCGTTGTTTCTTTACATTCCAATAAATGGTTAGATTACAAACCATTTCTTCTAAAGAAGGAAGGAACACTTTATCGTCTTTACATTCCAATAAATGGTTAGATTACAAACTAAAGAACGAAAACCAAACAGCACTATCGGAATTGACTTTACATTCCAATAAATGGTTAGATTACAAACTTATAACCGTTTGTCACTCCTCCAACTGCGTTTACCTTTACATTCCAATAAATGGTTAGATTACAAACATATTACGATCATTACAAAATTGCCCTGAAGCACTTTACATTCCAATAAATGGTTAGATTACAAACTTGATTCCTTAAATCACTAGATACATCTGATTGTTGTCTTTACATTCCAATAAATGGTTAGATTACAAACCAGAGAGGATTTAAATGTATTAGAACATAAATATAACTTTACATTCCAATAAATGGTTAGATTACAAACAAACAGTAAAAAGACAGTTCAACATGATGAATCACTCTTTACATTCCAATAAATGGTTAGATTACAAACGAATCATCTTCCAACAATCAAAATACCCACTGCTAAGAGCTTTACATTCCAATAAATGGTTAGATTACAAACCTATCGAAATGGCAAAAGAATGCTTAGGATTATGTTCTTTACATTCCAATAAATGGTTAGATTACAAACCCCATTCAAAATTATCACGTAACATTCTTTTCATTTCCTTTACATTCCAATAAATGGTTAGATTACAAACTCAAATTGAATTGTATTATAAAGCTAATATGACTTACTTTACATTCCAATAAATGGTTAGATTACAAACGCACCATTTTTACGTTTTTTCGTGATCGCATTGTCATTCTTTACATTCCAATAAATGGTTAGATTACAAACCCGTTCCGTCACTTGCACGTTTTACATTAATTGAATCCTTTACATTCCAATAAATGGTTAGATTACAAACCCGTAAAATAGGGTCAAAATAATAAGATTACAGAAATAATAATAACATAACTTAATCAGAAAAGAAACTATTCATGAATTATAAAAATAATATTTGTCAAAAAAGCAATATCAGTATGTCGTACCCCTAGTAAAATTACACAATGACGATAGACATATCAAATAAATTGATCATCTTCTTCTAACGGTTTGGTAATAAATTCTTTTTGCATCCATACATTATTTCGTGATGAAAATACAATACAAGAATCCAAATCTTTATTAAGAATGCCTTTTAAAGCTAAGCTTAATTCCATATACTGAGAACGGTCGAGTTGTCCTTCAAACACTGAATTTTGAATATGATTTAAATATTTTTTACAAGTATTAAAAGTTCTCCTTTGTCTTTTAGCGTAATTTCCTTCTTTTCTGATATCATAAAGTAAAATTAAATACATATTACCACCATATTTTAAATCCTTCATAAACTTTTTCTTCTATTAAATGTTTAATCAATTTATACAATTCTAATCGTATTAAATGTTTATAAGATACATCTCTATTAAGGTCTTTATGTTTTATCGTTCTTGATAACGTATCTTCCAAAGCTTTTGTTACGACTTTAATAGTACTTTCTTTCATCCGGTAATAATTTAAATCATCTTCATAAAAGTCTTCTTCTGTAATTATTTTCTTATTTAATAAAGAAAATATTGTACGATCAACTATTAAAGGTTTAAATACTTCAGATACATCTAAACAAAGTGAAAAGCGTTTATCAGAAGGTTCATGTAAGTAACTTATTGTTGGATTTAATTGAGTTTTATAAATTTCAGACAATGTTTTAGTATAAATAACTGTATTCATATAAGATATCAGAGTATTAACCAAATCAGTTGGAGGTCTTTTAATACGTTTTTCAAAATCAATTTCTTGGTTAATAATAATAGGCCAACAATCATAATATGTCTTTCGAATATTACCTTCTATTCCCATCAATTCTTGTATTGTTTTCGTTCCATAAATTTGTTTTCTTAATTCTGTAATTGCATTAATGTATTGAGATAAATTTTTATCACGATTATTATAATATTTTAAATTTCTTAAAATATTATAACTTGCTGCTTCAATAAACTGTTGTGCAATAAAAAGACGTTTTTCGTAATCTTGATAATGTTCAACTTGTTTAATTAATAATCTCCCTGATACCAAAGTTTCTTTTGGATAATAAGAACCGATATAAAAGTCATAATAGTTATAAAAATGTACTGCTATCTTCTTTTGTGAAAGAAATGATAATAATGTAGAATTCATTGTAAGATTACTAAATACATAAAGATCATATACCCTTTCAATAGGTATATATTTCTTTTGATTTTCTGTTACCAAAACTAAAGAGTTATCTTTTTTATGTAACTCACCACTAGTAAAAATATAATAAGACTGTTCCATAATTCATACCTAAATATAGCATAATTCATAATATGCACAATTCTTACATGCTTTTTGCTTACTTACTAATGGTGGTTGATTAACATTACATATATCCTTAATTAACTGTAATTGATTTTCAATAACAATGATGTCTTCTTTAGTTAATTCAACAATTTCTTTTTTGTTTTCTTTAGGTACGAGTAGTTCACCTGTTACTTTGATACCTTTTACATTTAACAAATAAAGATAATACTTTAATTGTTGCTTTGCCATTTGTAATTGAGATGAACTTTTTTTAACTTCACAAATTACATTATTTCTAACAATATCAATACATACAAGATCATCTAAATAAATATGCTTCTTATCTCGTTTATAACTGTTTTCATCAATTAACTTCCCTATTTGTACTAATTCACTTTCTTGTTCCATAACAATATCTTTTGAATAATACCATAATTTTCTATGACATAAATAACTATATGCAAATAATGTTCCTGATATTTCTTTCAAAGCATGTCACCTCACAATATTTGATTTTCATCATCATCTACTTCATCAATTACTAAACCCACTCCGGATAATGTGATTTCATTAAAATCATATGACGATTGTGTTAAATGTATCGCTGTACCCGGAACAAATTCCTCTTTATCTACAAGTTTCCCTTTATTACTATATAAAATTTGTGCATTATAACTGATACAATAATTTTCTAATTCCTTTAATAACGAATATTGTTTGTTTTCTTTTATTTGATCAACTAATTGTTTAATTTTATCTTGGTTTTCATTAAAAATACAATCAGGTAATAGTTGAATATTACTAATTTCTCTAAACTTTTCATTTACTTCTGCAATATTTTGTGACAATGCTTTTGTACCATGTAAAATATTTAATTTCTCTTGATATGTTTTATAATATTTTGTTCCTTTAATTTCCACTAAATTATAGACTTGATTAATACATTCTAATTTCTTATCTTCATCAAAAATCATATCATCATATTTATATAATTTTGATAAAGTCCTATCAACTAATTCTCTATCATACACACTACCAATACCATATTTAGCAGTATAAATATACACGTTTGTATTGCAACTTTCATTTCTTCTATTACGATAAACACGTCCCATTCTTTGAATCAGGCTGTCAATAGTTGACAATTGAGTAAATAAGATATCAAAATCAATATCTAAACTTGCTTCTACAATTTGTGTAGAAATACATATGCCATTTTCACTACCATTAGAAAATTCAATAACCTTTTTTTCTAGTAATGACCGATCCTTTTTCAAATATCGAGAATGTAATAAATATAGATTAGCACAATATTGACCTAACAATTTATAAAGTTCTTGGGCACTAGCAACAGTATTACAAATAATAAGTACTTTTTTAGTTTTTGCCTGTTCAATAATAAAATCTAGATCTTCTTTCATATCTTTATTAACAATTTTAATTTTATGACGATCAACAATAGAATGTTTAAAACATTCATATTGGTAATTACAATTCTTCAAATCATTCAAAATAAAAGGTGGTAAAGTAGCTGTAATAATTGCAAATTTTCCTCCTGCAAGGTTAATTAACTGTAACCCATATATAATGGTTGCCAAAACTTTAGGATCATAAGATTGTAATTCGTCAATAATCACTTTACTATAACGTAAAGTTGCAAGGAAATGTTCTGTACCTAAGGCTTTATAAGCAAACTTAAATATTTGATCAACAGTACAAATTGTTAAAGGATATGCAAGATTTTTAGCTGATTGATAATTTAAAAATTCATCATCTAATTCACCATTATTACTTTCATAGTAAGCAAAAGCATCACTATGTAACACAGCAACTTCTTTTAAATAATTTTGTTTAACACGTTCATAAATACTATTTGCTGATACTTTCATGGGTAGAGTAAAGAAGCCTTTATCATCATCAAGCCACAATAAAGCTCCTTCTGTTTTTCCGCTCCCTGTACTCGCAATAACAATTATATTAGAATTGGATTGTTTGACCATATATTCTTGTAAAGGGCGCAATGGATTTTGTCCATTATTTTTCATTTTTAAAGAACTAGTAATTCCTTCTTTTAAAGAACTTTTGGCTACTTCTTCTACTAAAAATTTTCCACTTGCAGCCCAATCGCAACGATTTAATACACCTTTTATTATTGCAAACTTTACCCATTTATCTTCCTTCATCATTTTACCATTTAATCCATAAATATTTTCTAAATTTTTTATCTTTAAATTTACCTCTTTTTGCAAATACTGATTTGCATTATCTTGAAGATATTTTTTAGAAAAATCTATAATTTTTTGTTTTGTAAAATGATCTCGAATATGATGATAATAAATCGCATTGATAACAATACAAAAATCACTTGAACTTAAATCAGCTTTATAATCTTTCCAATCAAAAAGTAATGGGGCTAAATATCCATGTGGTATTTGTTGTTCTGTCAAAGATTGATGATTTAATTTTGCTTGAAATACTGAATTTACTTTACCTAAATCATGATACCTACAGCTTAAAAGAATCATATTTTTTTCCGAATTTGAATAATATTTATCGTTGATCACTAATAATTCTTTGGCTTTTTCTACAACATCTTGTGTATGTTGTTCTAATGAGATAGGTGGATTTGATTTAGCATAAAACATAATATTCACAAATTTTAGGCTAAAAATACCAAATAGCCATTTTCATCACACAAGATTGATGTTTCAAAGCCCGCAATTCTATGATCTGATAGATATTTTACATTAACTTTTTCTTTCCAAATTCTTTTTCCTTTTTTAGTTATTTCATATTTTTTTGGCAATGTATATTGAGTACCTATTGGTAAAAATTCCTTATATTCTTCACCATATTCGTGTTCTAAAATATTCTCTAATTGTTTCATTGGTACATATAAATCATATCCAAAACAATCATCACCTATTTCTGTTTCTTCTATATTGACGATTTTAATATCAACAATATTTAATAAGTCCTCATGTCTACCTAAAGATAGATAGTCATTGGGATATTTTAAGCTTTGAAACACAGTATCAAAATCTTCTTCAGTAGGAATAATATGAATCACTGTTTCTAATTCACAAATCAATTCTGTATATCCTATACCTTTAGTAATACCAATTTTTTGATTTTCATACTCAAACCAAATATTATGTCTACCTGCTTCATATTTTGTATTTTGATTAAATGCATAACGTGTATACATATCAGAAATATGTGATCCACTTTTACCTTGAATACTGATCTTCATATCATGAAAGGTTGTAAACCCACAGGCTTTATGAATCATACCTAAAACACTTGAATAAGGGGGTAAAGGATATGTTTCTTTTATTAACAACGACGTTGGCTTTTTGAAATTAACAAGCTCTTGCTTGCAAATAATACGTATTGCTTTATTCATACATTTTCTTCATATCTTGAATAATTGACTCAAAAGTTTCACCAACTGTTGTTACATTTAAAGAAGATTCTAATTCTTTTTCATTATCAAAAATACCTTTAATCACACCAATTCTAACATTTTCTTGATCATCCCCCATTGATTTAAGAATACTTTCTATTGGAGCAACTTCAACTTTATTATTTTTAACAACTAACGCATTAGAAAAATATGGATTTTTTCTTTTAAATACACCACCCACTACAAATAAAGGTGACAAATTTTCTCTTCTTCCTCGAATATCACGATACAAAAATTCAACTGTATGTAATAATTGTTCTACTCTTTGAGCTTTTTCTTCATTTTCTATACAATCATCACCATCAATTCCTACTTTATCCAAATCAATTGTTATTGTATATGCATAATAAGATCTATGTATTTCAGATTGAGCAATGGCATTAGCGTAGTTTTTTCTTTTAGCAAGTCCCATATTTGTTAAAAAATCTAAATCTGAATTAAAACTTTCTAAAGAAGTTGCATTACTTAATCTTACAACTGCTGAACGTGTTGTTGATCCTCCAGTTGATGTTTTCATATAGCCAAATAGATCTAGTTCAGGATAATCGATTATATTTGCATCAGGTGCAAATTGTACAACTCCTGATTCATTACTTACAGGTGTATTATCCCAACCTAATTGTTGAATAATATTATAGCGAATAGCTTGTCTAGAAATATAAGTATATTGATTTTGATCGCCTCTTGAATATTTTTTCAAAGTAGCTAAGTTCCCAATTCCTTCACCATAGTTTGCACTTTCTGCAGCAAAAATCATTGATAATGTTAATCCTTTTCTTTCCATTTTATTGTTCCTCCTTGTTATCATTTGATTCATAAAAAGCACCTTTCAACCCTAATAAAAATGAATATGCTATGTCTTGTCCATTTTCACTTTGAAGTACCTTTGGCAAGCTTGTTGATATTGGTAATGATGCCATAGTATACAATCGAATACAAATATCCATAAATTGTACTAAATTATTAACCTTTAATGCATTGGTTAATTGATAAAAAGTTCCTCTCATACTCTCATCAATATTAGTATCTCCTTTTATTTGAGATAATTTATTTCTTAATTCTTTACCATCTTTAGTTGCATAAAACAAATCAGCCATTTTATTTCCTCCATTCATTATAAATTGAATACTATTAATTCTTTTAGCGTGATAAATAAAACTAGA
>URQL01000085.1 GCA_900550005.1 uncultured Erysipelotrichaceae bacterium | reverse complement strand
TCTTTCATCTAAATCAACGATTGCGTTAGCTTTTGTAACTAATTCGTTTAATTTTTCATCAGTAGAGTGCATATTTCTACCATTCATGAAGTTACCTTCTAAGTCAGTAAATTGAAGTAAGAAGTTATATGGATCACCATAGTCAGCACCCCAACCACTTAAAGTGATTGACATTTTATTAACATTAGTAATTTCAGAAGTTGATGATTTGATATAAGGTTGACCAACTACTTCTACAAAATCAGTTCCTAATGCATCTTCAATAACTTGTTTCATTGTTAAGTAAGATTCTTCTGAAGATTGATCTCCTGATTTATAAGCATAGTATGCTTTAACTGGGAATGTAACACCTTGAGCTGTTAATTCAGAAATAGCTTTATCTTTAGCTTCTTTAGCTTTTGTAGCATCTAATCTTTCAGCACCGTTTTCAGCGTTTTTCCCTGCATATCCCATTTTTTCATTAACTAATGTAGTGTAATCTTTACCATCAGATGTAGCGGCTAAATTCCTTGCAGTTAATGTGTTAGATGTTAATTTGTTTGGATTGATTGAGTTAGATCTTTCAATAAATTTAGTGAAATCAATTCCATAATACCAAGCTTGTCTAAAGCTTGTGTTAGCAGCAGCTTTATTCCAATCTCCTGCACCTTCTAATTCAGAGTTTACAGTTTGGTTAAAGAAGATAGTATAAACGTGTTGACCTCTTCTTGTTTCAACTAAGTTTTTATTTCCGTTATCATGTTCAGTTTTTAAATCAGCAATTGTTAATTTTGCATAATCTAATTCACCTGTTTGATATAATTGGTAAGCTTTTTCATTTGATTCAATCATAGTAATATTAACTGTATCAAATGGAACATTTGAAGCATCCCAATATTTAGGGTTTTTAGTTAAAGTTTTGCTTGCACCATCAGTGAATTCTGTCATTGTGTAAGCTCCACAGTATAAGATACTGTCGATATCCCCTTTAACCCCAAAGTTTTCACCTTTTTCAGTGATGAAATCAGTTGGAGCTGGGTAGAATGAAGCATAAGTAGTAGCTGTATCAAAGTATGGTTTTGGAGCAACCATTGTGTATTTAACTGTTTTTTCATCAACAGCTTCAACACCTACGTTTTTCCATAATTCATCTAAAGTTGCTTGATCTGCACCAGCGATTGAAGCATCATTGTATTCAGCAGCACCTTTGATCATTTCACGAGGCATTGATGTATTGTTAGAACCATTTGAATCAGTTAAGATCCATCTTAAAGCTGTAACAAAGTCTTCTGCAGTTAAGTCTGCAACTTCTTCTCCTTTTGAATCATACCATTTAAGACCATCTCTTAAGTGGAATGTCCATTCAGTTGTGTCGTCGTTATGTTCCCACTTTTCAGCTAAACATTCTTTAACGCCACCGTTAGTGTCGTTTTCAAGTAAACCATCAACACAGTTTGGTAAAACATTTAAGTCAATTGAACTAGCAGACACTAAGTAGTTAAATGTTTCCATTTCATTACGTTGTGTTTGATAGTCGTTGAATGTTTTCAAACCGTCTGAAGATTTACTACCAGAACATCCAGCTAAAGTGAATGCCATAGCAGCGACTAATAATGATGATAAAAATTTCTTCATTATTAAATCCCCCTTATAAAATTTTTTTAACCTGAACTGGTAGTACCAAGTTCATGCTTCTAGTTTAATCGTAATGTATACAATTGTCAATCTTTTTTTTCATATTTTTTTAATTTTTTCTTAAAAAAACGATTGCTTTTTTATAAAAAAGCACATCATTTTTATAAAAATTCGTATTTTTCTAAAAAACGGTACCTACTTTGATTGTATACATTTTCGATTTTCCTATCTAAATTGCCTATTTACCCCCTTTTTTAATCCATTTTTCCTAAATCACCCTCTTTACCATAGTATATGATTTCTAAAATTACAAACACATTAAAAATTCGTTAAAAAACAATTAATTGTTCTTATGTTTATACAATTAACACATTTATTTTCTTATTATTTTCTCATTTATGATTTCATTGTGGGAATATTAAAACTATGATACAATATTTAAAATTATTGAAAGGATGAATAAAGATGAAAGTAACTGGAATTATTGTCGAATATAACCCATTCCATAATGGTCATATTTATCATTTAAAACAAGCTCGTTTGCAAACAAAATGTGATATTTTAATTGCTATTATGTCCTCTTCCTTTAATCAAAGAGGAGAACCTTGTATTATTGACAAATGGACAAGAGCAAAATTAGCTTTAGAATATGGTGTGGATTTAATTATCGAATTACCTTTTAATTACGCTAGCCAAAGTGCCGACTATTTTGCTTATGGTGCTTTAAAAATATTAAACGCATTACATATTGATACTTTATTTTATGGTAGTGAAAACAATGATAATCAAAATCTAATAGAAATCGCAAAATGTATCTATAATAATGAAGAAAAATACAATACCTATGTAAAAGAATTTTTAAATCAAGGGAACCGTTATCCAAATAGCTGTAATCAAGCTTTATCTAAACTTATGAATAAAGAAGTAAAACTACCTAACGATTTACTTGCTTTAAGCTATATTAAAGAAATCATTAAAAACGATTATCCAATTACACCTAATTCACTACAAAGAACGAATTCTTTTCATAGTTTAGATACAGATGCAACGATCCTTTCAGCATCCAGTATTCGCCATGCTTTAAAAAAACATCAAGATGTTTCTCATGCCTTACCTGGATATCAAGAATTGAAAGAAAATGCTGTTTTTATTGATGATTATTTTGATTTACTCCAACACACCATTTTAACAAATCCCCATTTAGAAAAGATCCATCTTGTTGAAGAAGGTTTTGAACAATTATTAAAAAAACATATCTTTACTTGCTCTTCAATGGATGAACTAATTAATCAACTTACAAGTAAACGTTATACACGTGCCCGTATTCAAAGAACCTTACTTTCTATTCTCATCAACAATACCCATGGCTTATACCCGATAGATTATATCCGTGTACTAGGTATGAATGAAAAAGGACAACATTACCTACACGATATCAAAAAAACATGTTCTTTACCCATCATTACTAATTTTTCAAGTATCAAAAGTCCTTTACTCGATTTTGAATTTCAAGCCACAAAACTTTATAGTTTACTTTTACCTATAAATAAAAGACAAACCTTTATTGAGAAAGAATATAAAAGTAAGCCCCTACTCTATAAATTACCCTTGGAAAAAAAGTAAGAACATACTATAATGTAAACATTAATAATAAAGAAAGGAGAAGTCACTTTTATTCAAGTGACAATACAACTATGATCAAAGCTACAATTGCTACCTTGCTTGGTAAAATCGCATCCTTTATTCTTAAAAAAGGATTTAAAAAAGGAACTAGTTTACCCGGAAAAATCGCAATGAAAATTTCTCCGGATATCATGAAATACCTTGTTAAAAATAAGAATATCGTTTTCATTACCGGAACAAACGGTAAAACCACAACAACCAGTACGGTTTATCAAATGGCCAAACAAAATGGCATCGCTTGTTTTAGTAACGATAGTGGAGCCAATATTGAATGGGGAATTATTACAACCTTTATTGATCACTATCATTTCTTCTCTAATAAAAAAGAAATGGCCATTATCGAAATCGATGAAGCTAATGTCCCTTTAGTTTGTAAATATGTTAAACCAGATTACTTATGTATCACAAACCTATTTAGAGATCAACTTGATCGTTATGGTGAAGTTTATACCACACTTGATAAGATCCTAACCGGAGTTAAATATCATCCAGAAACCATCTTAATTTTAAATGGTGATGAACCATTACTAGGAAAATTAGATATTCCAAATAAAAAGATCTATTATGGTTTTAATGTTTCCAACAATCATGAACACATCGAAATGAATACCGATGCAAAACATTGTAAAGAATGTCAAGAACCTTATGAATATGAATTTATTACTTACAACCATTTAGGTAAATACCATTGCCCTCATTGTGGTTATCATCGTCCTGAACTTGATGATGCTATCAATGAAATTAAGGAAATGCTTCCCTATGGTTCAAAAGTTGTGATCAACCAAGATGAAATTCAAATTTCACAAGCTGGTATGTATAATATTTATAATGGACTTTGCGCTTATAGCGTTGCTAAAGCATTAGGAATCAAAACAGAAATCATTAAAGATGTCTTAGCTCATCAAGAATCACGTTTTGGTCGTCAAGAAGTTATCAAAATTGATGATAAAACCATGACCATTTTCTTAGTAAAAAATCCAGCTGGATTTAATCAAACCATTGATACGATCGGACTTGATCAAGAACCTTTCTCATGTTTATTTATGTTAAATGATCACTTAGCTGATGGTCAAGATGTCTCTTGGATCTATGATGTTCATTTAGAAAAATTAGCGACTTACCCAATTCAAAACTATTATATTGGTGGGGACCGTGCTTATGATATGGCTATCCGTTTAGAAATTGTGACAAAAAATAAAAATCAACTTCAAGTGTATCTAACTAATGAACAATTATTAAACGCTATTAAACAAGCCCCAACAAAACGCATCTATGCTACGCTTACTTACACAGCAATGCTTGACTTCCGTCGCTACTTAGAAAGTCAAGGTTATATTAAAGAATATTGGAGGTAATCAAAATGGAATTACACATTTGTCATTTATATCCAGACTTACTTAACTCTTATGGTGATATTGGAAATGTCATGATCATGCAACAACGTCTTGAAAAAAGAGGAATTAAAGTTGTATTACACAATGTCAGTGTTGGCGACCCTTTTGAAAAAGAGGTATACGATATTGTTTTCTTTGGTGGTGGTCAAGATTTTGAACAAGCCATTGTTTCTAAAGATTTAATTGAAACTAAACGCGATGACTTAAAAGATTATATTGAAAACAACAAAGTATTCATTGCTATTTGTGGAGGCTATCAACTACTAGGTAAGTATTATATGTCTGCCGCAAATCAACGTTTAGAAGGATTAGATATTTTAAATATTTATACTGATAAAGGAGATCATCGTGCAATCAATAATCTAATATTAAAAGATGGTGATCGTTATTATGTCGGTTTTGAAAATCACTCTGGTAAAACTTGCATTAATGACTTAAAACCATTAGGTCATGTTGAATATGGATTTGGTAATAATGGTGAAGATCACTATGAAGGATGTCGCTATAAAAATACGATTGGTACCTATCTTCATGGACCACTCTTCTCTAAAAATCCTGAATTATGTGATGATTTATTACAAACTGCCCTTTCTTTAAAATATGGTGAAACAAAACTTGAACCACTTGATGATGAATTTCCTCAAAAAGCAAAACAAGTTTTAATTGACCGTTATCTAAATAGATAGTGCAACAAAAAAACAACTGATAAAAAAGTCAGTTGTTTTATTATTTTTATACACCATCGTAAACTATTAAGTAAAATAAAGGATAAGAATATTTCAATTTCTTATCCTTTAAAATTTTATTTTATTAACTCATCAATAAAGTAAGGGAATTGAACCTTCCACCATGGCCAATCATGATTAACATCTTTACCCCAAAAATCAATCCAAGCAGGAATTTGTTTTGCATGTAAAATCTCTTTCATTTGATGTAAACTACGGATCATATCATCTTCCCATGCACCTTGTCCACAACACATAATAATATCTAAATGACGATATTGTTCAACAAAAGGATGATGATAAGGCATACCACTTAAATATTTGATTGGTGCATTATTATAAATAAGCTCATTACAATAATCACCAAAAAATAAATCAGAATCATAATAACCACTTAAAGCAATCGTTCCCTTAAACAAATCAGGTCGTCTAAACATAAAATTAACAGCATGCGTTGCTCCCATAGAACATCCGGTAGTATAAATTTTAGTTGAAGAACGATTGATTTGATGAATACGTGGAACAAGTTCATGACATACATAATAGTACCATTGTTCTTGCATATAGATACGGTGTTCAGGATTACCATTTGTATCTGACCAAGATTCTTTATCAATACTATCAACACAAAATAATTGTATTTTTCCTTCATTGATTTTATCTTGAATCGTATCGACCATACCAAAGTTTTCAAAATCATAGAAACGTCCATCTTGTGCTGGAAAAACAAGTATCGGTTGTCCTGCATAACCATACACATTAAATTCCATATCACGATTTAAACATGAACTAAATTCTTTATAATAAGTTGCATTCATGACTTTTACCCCCTCTAATTAAGCATGAACAAATTGAATAAATTCTTGTACTTCTTCTAAAGTAGTAAAACGCGCCGTGTACATTTGATTCCCCATAGCTCCCGCTAAAATGTCTGGCATACGTTCACACATTACCATATGTCGATAATATTTATCCATCACTTCTTGATGTGAATGTTGATAATGATTATCATCTCTTCTAGATGCATAAACACAATGATAAGGTCTTTGCATGCGATCATAATCACTATTATCATGACAAACCATATCAGCATAAATCGAATAAACATCAATATCGTTTGCGTAATTCATCATATCCGGTGTATAACCTCCTGGTGGACGCATATTGACTTCTAAGCCTACATACTCCCCTTTTTTACCAAACCCCGGTTTATCTTCTAATAATTGAAAAAATTCACAATGGAAAAAACGACCTTGTGTATCGAAAGTTTTAATGACCCTTTCACCTAATTCATTTAATTCTTTAGGAATTTCTCTAAGAGAATAATAAGCTAAATGTTTTTGATCATTAACCACATTCATAATTGGATCTGGGAAAACATGAGAAGTCTTAAACAAAATTTCTCTTTTCGAATTTGCAATTCCATCAAAAGAAATAATTAAGCCATTCACATACTCTTCCATAATATACGGAATATCTCCTAATTCATCATAGAATTGTTTCAAGCCTTCATCGTCATCGATACGATAGGTTTTAGCAGCACCAACGCCATTATCCGGTTTAACAACCACTGGGTAACCGACTTCATCAATAAATTGTTTACCTTTTTCATAAGTTGAAGCTAAATGATAACGTGCACTTTTTACACCAGCTTTTTT
>URQL01000084.1 GCA_900550005.1 uncultured Erysipelotrichaceae bacterium | reverse complement strand
TATTCGAAATCAACGAACCAATCACATTTGGTATCCCAATCGTTATGAACCCAACATATATGTTACCATTCATCGCAGGGCCTACTATTTTAGCAGCTATTTCTTATGAATTAATGAACTTCGGTATCATTGAAAGAGTTTGTTTAACTGTTCCTTGGGTAACACCACCAGTATTATATCCATTCTTAGCAACAGGTGGAGGTTTCAGAGCAGCAATTTACCAAGTAATTGAAATTATCGGATTAACAGTATTATGGACACCATTCGTAATGATGTCAAATAAACAAAATGCAGTTAATGCAGATTAATTAAAGTTACAATAAAGCTCACTAAGTTAGAACTTTGGTTCTAACTTTTTTATATACAAAAAAATAAGCCCCACGGCTTATTTTTCATTTAATACAGGATCAATCACATTCATAATTGTTTCTTTTAAAGTCTTACATGATTCATCGAATTTTGCTTGGTCTTCATCACTTAATGGGATCTTGATAATATCCTTAATACCTGAACGATTGACAATAGCAGGTACACCAATATAGATATCTTCATCTGTATATTGTCCATCTTGATGGGCAGATACGGTTAAAATCGTATTTTCATCATTTAATACCGCTTGAAGTAATCGATTAAGTGATAATCCAATACCATAGTAAGTTGCTTTTTTACGTTCAATAATTTTATAAGCAGCATCTCTTACTTCTTCATGAATATGTTGTAAGTTTTCATGAGGAATTCCTTTATGATCTAAGTAATCATATAATTTTAAGCATCCTACATAAGCATTATCCCATGAAACAAATGAAGAATCACCATGTTCTCCTAATACATAAGCATGAATATTGGCTGATCTAACATTTAAATATTCACACATTTTATGTCTTAAACGAGCTGTATCTAGAATCGTACCACTACCAATAACTCGATTAGCTGGAAGTCCTGATACCTTTTTAACGACATGACTCATTAGATCAACAGGGTTACTTGCTACAATGATAATTCCATTAAATCCTGATGACATGATTTGTTTTGTAATATTTTTAGTAATACGAGCATTGATTTCTGCTAAATCAAGACGTGTTTGTCCAGGCTTTTGTGCAGCTCCAGCAGTAATAACAACAATATCTGCATCTTGACAGTCTTTATAAGATCCTGCCATAACTTTTAAATGACTTTTTGCATAAGGTAAACCATCACTGATATCCATCGCTTCACCTTGTGCTTTTTCTTCATTAACATCAATTAAGATTAATTCATCTACTCCACCTGTATTCATAACGGAATAGGCCATAGACATTCCTACGAAACCTGTTCCTACTAAAACAACTTTTCTTTTTTCATCAAACATCTTTTAATCACCTTCCCTACTTTATAATCATAATCAGTTTTGACTAAAATTTCAATAATTAAACTTCATCATTATAAAAAATTATAATATTTAAATTTTATTTTTTAACGGAAAAACGAAATATATCTGGTCCCAGTATTTTTACGTTTAATTCATCGGCAACTATCTCTAATTCTTTTCCCATTCACGATTAACAAGACGGTAATGTTTTTACACTTCGAATAATAGAATCCTTGCTTTATCCAAAATCGATTTAACCAACTTATACTCTTGTAAATTAAAGTTTGAAACACCTATATTTTCAATGATTCCTTCTCAATCTATTTCTATACCTGTTCTATTAAAATTCTTTAAATCTTTTTTTATTAATGCCTGTACCTGATCAGGTTTAAATTTAGTCAATGGTGTATATTCTGATGCTATTTTAATTTCACTAGGACAACACATACCAATCAATTTTGGTCTTTTTCCAAATCCATAATCTCTTGCGGAATCTACAAAAAGAAGATTAGATTCTATAGCTACTTTCATAGCCTCTTTAATTTATCAATAGCTTTATCGGATTTACCACATAATTCTATGACACTATTTATTAATATGTCTATTGGCTTAGTTCAGGATTTAAAGTGATCATTACTATTCTTTGATATTCATTCTCTGTAACTTGCTATTTCAATTCATCTTGATCAATCGTTTTAATGACTTTAGCAGGTACACCTGCAACAATGCAATTATCAGGAATATCTTTAGTTACAACACTTCCAGCTCCAATGACGCATCCTGAACCAATGGTAACACCTGGCATAACAGATACATTTGCTCCAAACCAGCAGTTATCACCTATGGTAATCGGTAAAGCTTTTTCTAATCCTTCATTACGTTTTGTATAATTTAGTGGATGACTAGCTGTATAAAAGCCACAATAAGGACCAATAAAAGCATGGTCACCAATCGTAATTGTAGCCCCATCCATTAAATAACAAGAACTATTAATAAAAACATCTTTACCTAGATGAATATTCTTTCCATAATCACAAGTAAAAGGTGTTACAAAAACAAATCCTTCTGGTTCATAACCTAATAATTCATTCATAATTTGATTTCTTTTTTCAACTAAACTTGGTTTTGTATGATTAAGTTCAAATGTTAAATCTGCTGCTTTTAAACGTTCATCAATAAGTTCTTGATCATAGTTTGCATCATACCATAATCCTCGTTTCATTTTTTCTATTTCTTTCATCGTTTCACCTCTAGCTTATTATACAAAAAAAAGAATGGTTTTAGCCATTCTAATCTGCTTTTTTTACCATTTTAATTGCACTCATTGCAATTGGGATAAACATGATGAAAATACCTAGTAAAGGAACTGCTTTAATACCAAACTTATCCATTAATGTTCCACTATAAAGTAAAGCAATAATTCCTGAAAATGATCCATACATCGCATCACTTAATGCATGGGCTGTACTTTTTAAAGTATCAGGTACATTTCCTTCTGTAATTTCACGTGTTGTTGGTAACATCACACCATAAGATATGTTACTACAAACAGAACCCATGATAATCATCATTGGATTTACCGCAAAAAAAGCTAATGTTAAAGTCATACATAAACATGAAGTCATAACAAGTAATCTAAAGTAACGATTCATTCGTTTTAAACTTCCTGCAGCAAAAATAAATACAGCTTGGATCATAACCCCAATAAAAGAATCAATTCCTAAAACACCAACATCTCCGCCAACATTTTGCAAGAAAATAATTTTTAAATTATTATAAGGTGCAATAGCTAATCCTGATAAGAATAAGATAATAACCATATACATATAATTCGGAATCCTTAATAATTCTTTTGGATTTCCTGATTCAATTTCATGAGTAAGGGGCTTTTCAAAATGGTTTTCTTTAGTAAATAAAACCATCACAAAAACAATCCCACCTGTAATTAATGAAGCTACAGGAATAACCATGTATCCAAAACGATTGATCAATTGTCCAACAAGTAATGCCCCAATTGCATAACCGGCAGACCCAATTCCTCTTGCACGTCCATAAATAGACATATCTTGATCAAAACTTTTAAGCATCCAAGAATCTAAGTTACTTCCAAGTGGCACAGCTAAAAATCCAATAACAGGATATAAACAAGCTGAAATCATAACATTTTTATCTGCCATAAAGAAAATAAACATTGCAAGTGCAATTGTTAGTAAGAATTCTGGTATGAATACCTTTTTATTTGAATTTCTTTTATCACATTGTCCTCCCCAGAAGAAAGCACCAATAAATGCACAAGCCATATAAACAGCTAATACTGTAGAAAGTGTAGAGTTACTTAATCCACATTTTAATAAATAAGTTGTTGCAAAGCCAAAAAAGGAAGCAAAGAATCCCCAAAATATGGCATCCAAAATACTAAATAAAATCATAATTACCCTCCATCTAAACGTTTTCAAAAAAACATTTTATACCCTAAAGTAGGATACGTGTCAACACTTCATTAGAAAACATTATTTTTTACAATGAATCCATTTTAGCTCATTTCGTCATTTATTTAGCTTTTTTTCACAAAATAAAAACCAAACAATCAAATGTTTGGTTAACGAATAAAGTTTGTACGATGGAAAGATTCTTTTTCAGGTAAACCATATTTTTCTTTTCCATCATGGATTGCTTTAATTAAGAATGACATATTTCTTGCTAGAACACGCATTGTTTGTAATCCTTCTTCATCTTGCAGAACTTCTCCAGGTTCGCGACCATGGATTGAATTCCAATATTGACTAGATGCAATAGGCATGCCACTAATTGCAAAGAATTTATTGATTTCATCATAAGTAGCTGAAATACCACCTCTTCTAGCTACAACCACACTCGCTCCAACTTTCATTGTTTTATCAAAAGACGTACTGTAGAAAAGTCTTGTAAGGAAAGCAATCAATGTTGCATTAGCAGAACCATAATAAACTGGTGTACCAACAACAATACCATCACATTCTTCAAATTTTTTAGCTGTTTCATTAACGATATCATCAAAAACACATTGTCCTTTTCCATTTTTACATGCCATGCAACCAATGCATCCTCGAATATCTTTTTGTCCAATTGTGATTAATTCTGTTTCTATCCCTTGTTCATCAAAGATTTTAATCATTTCATCTAAAGCATAACGTGTATTTCCGTTAATATGAGGGCTACCGTTAATTAATAATACCTTCATTTCCCATTCTCTCTTTCTTATTTTAATTTTTTACCGTCATTAAATGCTTTTCCAACTACATCCCCTAATTCAACATAGTAATGATGTACTGGATCATAAGTGATTGGTGTAAATTTGTTTAAATCAATTTCACCATCTTCACCTAAAATACTTTCATCGACACTTACATTTTTGATTTCGCCTAAGAATTTAGAACCATTGATTACTTCTTTTAACTCACATTCAATTGTAAGTGGTAATTCATTAATGATTGGTGCATTAACAAATTCACTCTTTGTTGTAGTAAAGCCTGCTTTTTCCATTTTATTTTCTTCATTTCTTGCTGAAACGACCCCTACATAATCACAAGCAACTAAATGTTTTGTATCTGCAACACTAATTGTGAATGCTTTATTTTTTAAAATATTGTCTGTTGTTTGATGTAAACTTAAATCCACAATAATTTCATGATAACCTACAATACCACCCCAAGCTGCATTCATTGCATTGGCTTTTCCATTTTCATCATAAGTACCAATAATTAAAACAGGTTGTGGGTATAAATAAGTTTTTGAACCAAAATTTTTTCTCATAATATTTGTCTCCTTTTTAGTCATGAATTTTACGATTGTTTAAGAAAGCAACTAAATCAGGATCAAAATGATTAATAATTTCAGAATGATCTAATGTTTTTGCACTGATTGTAGCCATTTCTTCATCAGTTAATTCAAAATCAAAGACATCTAAGTTTTCTTTGATACGTTCTTCTTTTGTAGATTTTGTTGTAACAGCTACGCCTCTTTGGATATTCCATCTTAAAGTAACTTGTGCTGGTGATTTACCATATTTTTTACCAATTGATACTAAATCTTCATCTGTAAAAATACCATGTTTTCCTTCGGCTAAAGAAGCCCAAGCTTGAGGAATAACGTTATATTTTTTCATTGTTTCTAAAGCTTTTTCTTGAGCAAACCACGGATGTAATTCAACTTGGTTAACAGTTGGGATCACTCTTACGTTTTCACAGAAGTTTGCTAAAGTTGCAGGGAAGAAGTTAGAAACACCAATGGCTTTTAATTTACCTTGATCATAAGCATCTTCCATAGCACGGTAAGCTTCAAAATAATTTCCCATAGCTTGATGTTCTAAGTATAAATCTAAATAATCTAAACCTAAGTTTTCAAGTGAAGTTTCAATAGCTTTTTTTGCCATCTCATAGTTTTTCATATCTTGAACCCACATTTTAGAAATGACAAATAAATCTTCACGTTTGACTAAACCTTGATCAATAGCAATTTTGATAGCTTCACCAACTGCTTTTTCATTACCATAACTTGCAGCTGTATCGATTGCACGATATCCTGCTTTAATAGCTGAAACTACGCTATTGACACATGTATCATGATCTGTAATTTGAAAAACTCCAAAAATTGCTTGAGGGATTTTAGCTCCTGTATTTAATATTAAATAATTCATTTTATTATCCTCCTTTTAATTAGTCATGAATTTTTAATCCCATTAATCTTGTTTCGTTTGCAGGATCTTCTGGGTTATGTGATGGTTTTCCTGTATTTAATGCTTGCATTGCTTTCATTTCTTCATCAGTTAATTCAAAATCAAAGATATCAATATTCCCTTTCATTCTTTCAGGATTTGTAGATTTAGGTAAAGAGATAACCCCTTCTTGATTGATCCATCTTAAAATGATTTGTCCTGGATTTTTGTTGTATTTTTCAGCTAATTTCACAATTGTTTCATTTCCTAACAAATCTTTATTACCATGTCCTAATGGGAACCAAGCTTCTAAACGAATATTGTTTTCAGCCATAATTTTTCTTAATTCTCTTTGTTGAACAAATGGGTTAAATTCTACTTGGTTTACTGCTGGCATAATGCTAAATCCATCTTTATATTTATTCCATAAGTTTACTGTAACATTAGAAATACCAATTGATTTGATTTTTCCTTCTTGAACTGCTTCTTCTAAAGCTTTCCAAGCACCTAAATAATCTCCATAAGGTTGATGTAATAGATATAAGTCAATATAATCCACACCTAATAAATTTAAAGATGTTTCAATTCCTTTTTTTGCATTTTCATAACCGTAATCTTGTAACCATAATTTAGAAGTAATGAAGATTTCTTTACGATCAATACCACTATCTTTAATTGCTTTACCTACATCACTTTCATTCCTATAACCAGCTGCAGTATCGATATGACGATACCCTGCTTTTAATGCTGCTAAAGTTGCATCATAAGTTGGTCCGTTATTAGGAATTTGAAACACACCAAATCCTACCGCTGGAATTAATTCTTTGTTGTTTAATTCAAATGTTTTCATCGTTTTTTCTCCTTATTCATGTATTTTGTATTGATTTAATAATCTTGCTGTTGCACAACAATAGTGATCAATAATTTCACTTTGATTTGTATCTAAAGCATCAATTTGTGCAATGTCTTGTGGATCTAGCTTAAAATCAAAAATTTGGATATTTTCTTTAATTTTTTCTTTTCTTTCACTCTTTACTAGAAAGAAACCATTTCTTTGTAATTGCCAACGAAGTACGATTTGTGCAGGGGTTCTTTGATACTTGTTAGCTAATTTTGTTAAAACAGAGTGATTGAAAATATCTTTTTGTCCTTCATTA
>URQL01000083.1 GCA_900550005.1 uncultured Erysipelotrichaceae bacterium | reverse complement strand
ACAAGTAAACGAACCGGTTTACCTAAAGCTACGAATTCTTTACCACGTTTATTTAAGTAGAGAATAACTTCCATCATTTTTAATTGTTTTTCAAGTGGTACGTAAGTATCATCAGGATGGAATGCATTTTGTTGTAAGTAACCAACACGAACAACTTTAGCTACTTCAATAACTAATTTTTGATCATCTGGTAAAACATCTGATCCCATTAATTTAACGATTTCTTGTAATTTTGTTTCTTCTGCTAAAATTGAAGCTAATTCTTGACGATCACGTACGAATTTAGGTGATACGTTTTTATTGAACCATCTTTCTAAGTCAGGTACATATTCACTATAACTTTGATTCCAGTTAATTGCAAAGTAGTGTCTAGCATAAGCTAAAGCTTTATCTAGAGCCCAGAAACAACGTACGAAACGTTTTGTATTTTGAGTAACTGGTTCAGAGAAGTCAGCTCCTTGAGGAGAAACAGCTCCGATAATCGTTACAGAACCTTCTTTATCATTTAATGTTTGCATATAACCAGCACGTTCATAGAATTGTGATAAACGAGATGGTAAGTAAGCAGGGAACCCTTCTTCAGCAGGCATTTCTTCCAAACGTCCTGAAATTTCACGTAAAGCTTCAGCCCAACGAGAAGTTGAATCAGCCATGATTGCTACATGGTATCCCATATCACGATAATATTCAGCTAATGTAAGTCCAGTATAAATACTTGCTTCACGAGCAGCAACTGGCATGTTTGATGTGTTTGCAATCAATACAGTACGATCTGTTAATGGACGATTTGATTTAGGATCGATAAGTTCACTAAATTCTTCAAGAACTTGTGTCATTTCGTTTCCACGTTCTCCACATCCAACATAAACGATAATATCTGCATCACACCATTTTGCAAGTTGGTGTTGTGTCATGGTTTTACCTGTACCAAATCCACCTGGGATGGCAGCAGTTCCACCTTTAGCAATAGGGAATAACGTATCAATAACACGTTGTCCTGTTACTAATGGACGAGAAATAGGTAAACGTTTTGTTACCGGTCTTGCTTTTTTAATTGGCCATCTTTGACAAAGTGTACATTCATGAATGTTTCCATCTTTGTCTTCAATTTTCATAATGACATCATTGATTGTATATTCCCCATCATTTACCACTTCAACAACTTTTCCTGATAAATAAGGACTAACCATGCAACGATGTTCAATTAATTCTGTTTCTTTACAAGTAGCATAGATAAATCCACCACTTACTTCATCTCCAACTTTAGCCACCACTTTAACATCCCATTTTTTATGAACATCTAATGGAGCCACGTTACTTCCAGTTGCAATGAATGCACCAGATTCTTTTGCCATTTCTTGTAAAGGTCTTTCAATACCATCAAAAATATTACGTAAAATCCCTGGTCCTAAAGTTACAGAAATTGGATTTCCTGTACTATAAACAGGTTCTCCTGGTTTTAATCCAGTTGTTGTTTCATAAACTTGAATTGTTGTGAAATCTTTATTTACTGAGATAACTTCTCCCATTAAACGTGCGTTTCCAACGTAAACCATTTCAAGCATTGAAAATTCAGTAGCTTGTTTAACTTTAACTACCGGACCATTGATTGAATAAATTACACTATTCACACACTCACCTCCAACTAACATTTAGTTAGTTTCATTATTTAATAATTAATCCTGAGTTTTTATAGAACCAATCTTTTTGGTTTTCTAATGCTGTTTCTAATGATTCATTGATCAATAATTTTTCAGCTTTGTTTTCAATAATAAATCCACCCATTGGTAAACTTGTAGATTCTTCAACAGTTACACTATGTCCATAAGATTTAACTAATTGATCTTTTAAAGTTAAATCTTCTTTTCTTAAATATAATGTTGAATTGTCTAAACCATAAGCAGATACTTTTTTCATTTTTTCTACTAAGAAAGTAGGATATTCTTCAGTTTCTAAGAAAGCTAATAATTTTGTTTTTGCTTCTTCAAAAATTGTTTTTACATAGCTATCTCTGATTTCAATTAATTTTTTTGTTCTTTCACTATGACTTTCAGAAATTTCAGCAGCTGTTGCTGATTTAATTTCAGCTAATTCTTGATTCATTTGTAATAATGCATCTCTTTTAGCTTCTTCTTTCATTTGTATTTCAGCATGTTCTTCAAGTTTTTTTACTTCATCTAAAATTGCTTGACGTTCAACACTTGCTGCAGATGTAATTTCATCTTTCATATAGAGAAATACTTGTTCGATATTTTGCATAAAACAGATCTCCTATAATTTCACTCCGATTGCTTCAGATACATAGGAATCAATTGTTTCACCAATTTTAGATTCACCATGACGGTCTGGTATTTCCACAATCAAAGGTTTTGGTTGTTTTAATTTAACTTCAGATATAATATCTGGACACAATTCGATAAGTTTGGTAGTGACTAAAATAATGGCAATAGAAGGATCCTTCATTTTTTCTTCTAGTGTTTCTAGAAATTCTTGACGTTCATGAAGGACAACCCCTTCAATTCCTACTAGTCTTAAACCCATTAGTGTGTCTGTATTGTCACTAATTAAGAAAAATTTCATATCATCAGACACCCCTTTTATATTTTATAATTTGTTGATAATTAAGATTGAGATAAGTAACCCGTAAATAGCAACCCCTTCACCTAAGGCAACGAAGATTAATGATTTACCGAAGTTCTTTTCATTTTCAGAGAAAGCACCAATTGCAGCAGGAGCAGCAGCAGCTACGGCAATACCTGCACCTAATGCAGAACATCCAGTAGCAATAGCAGCACCAACAAATCCTAAACCTTGAGCAATTGTTCCAACGATGCTACCTTCAGCAGCGAATGCACTATTTGTATTGAATAATAATACTCCAAGTACGACTGCAGCGAATGCACAAACATGTGTTGATAATCTAAATTTAGCTGATTCTTTAGTTACTTTTCCACTAAATACTTTGACTAATGGTAATGAAATTAAAGCTACGATTAAAGCTGGTAAAATAAATTCTAATACTGACATTTTAATAATCCTCCAATATTTATTTTTCTTTAATTGATTTAAAAGGTATACCATTACCTTCATAGTAACGGCTGAACATTTCATAGAATTCAAGACGTAATACTTGAATACCAACGATAAGTCCTTCTAGACACATAACAAAGATGTTACCAATAATTAATACAACTAAGTGTCCAACAGAACCAAACATATTTGCTAATGTATAAACAACTAGCATCATCCCTGCATGGGATAAGATAAATCCACCAACACGTAAGTAAGACATTGTGTTAGCGATAAATGTTAATAATACTTCAAATAATTCAAAGAAAGCTTCAACAAAGAATGCCCCAAATCCATCAGGGAACATTTCTTCACCTTCAAATAATTTACGATCTAATGCTTCTTTTAAGAAGATAAGAATCAATGGAAGTACTACAAATACAATGATTGTAACTGGATTAACTAAATTTAATCCTAAAGCCATTGTTCCAGCAACCATCAATAAAATAGATACATAGAACACAAATCCGGCAATCCCGTTTTGAGAGAAGAAAGCTTCTCCATAATTTTTTCTTTTCAAATTTGTATAAACATTAATGATCATAGAAATCAATGTTAAACAAATACCAATACTGATTGCTCCGATAAGTAATGTCATCGTTGCATCTTCTGACATTGGATGAATAAGTGGTGTGATAAATTCTTCACTACCAAATACAGATCCAAATACAACCCCAAAGATAGCACTTGAAAAACCAAGTCTAAATCCTACAGCTCCAAGTTCCATATGGAATTTTTTATAAGCGATATAACCTACTAAAGAAAGTAATAACCCTTGCCCAACGTCACCAAACATAATACCAAATAATAAAGTATAAGTTAAAGCAACAAATGGCGTTGGATCAACATCAGTGTAAGCAGGTACACCGTACATTTCAACAAACATCTTAAATGGTTTAGAGAACCATCCATTTTTAAGTTTAGTTGGTGGTGTTAAACGTGAATCGCCATTTCCTGGACGAATTTTAACGTCAACCCCTTCAATACTTTCAAAATCTTTTTTAATTTTTTCAGCATCTTTTTTAGCAGCAAAACCAATAACTGTTGATTTTCCTCCTAAAACAGTGACGTATTTTTGTGCTTCATAAGTTTTATTTAAATGTGAAGCAATTGTATAAATACGATTTAATTCATCTTTATTTTCTTCAAACATCACGCTGATTTGTTTTGCTAAATCATCAGACATCTTTTTAGCTGCATCAGATTCTTCTTGAATTTCTTTGATTGCAAGTTCAGGTGTCCCATGAACGAATTCTGGAATATAAATTCTTTCAAAATATAAAGATGAGAAAATGTTATCAATTTCAGGTGCTTTTGATGGTGTTGTAACATACATACACCAAGTGTATTGATGATCATCATGAAATCTTTTTAAAATGAAAGGTTGCCCTTCATAATATTCTAATTTATCAACATTACTAATTGGTAAACGACCAAAACGTACTTGAAGATATTTACATGAAAATAAATCATCAAAACTTACATCCATATTAGCAACATGTTCAAGTTGCTTCATAGCATCTTTATTTTCTTCGATAACTGCATCTAATTCCTTTTTAACATGTGCATAGCCATCCGCATTTGAAACTAAATCACAGAAAAATGTATCTGCCTTAATAACATTCATTACATTACTTTCTACATTAATTTCATTTAATTTAAATCCATAATTTTCACTTGCTTGAATCATACGATTAAGCAAATCTGCATATGGGTTTTCACGATTTAAAACAGATAAACCATGGACTGAATCAACAAATTTAGATGCAGGTTCCGGATGAAAATTATCTTGTTCAATCAATTTTAATAAGACATCGTCATATTGTTTTTGACTAAACTCGATATTTAATAGCATCATTTTTGCAATAGCCATATTTTTTCTCCTTTCATGTTTTTATTATGCTGTTTTTTTATTTTTCAAAAAGCTCTTTTTAATTGGCTTTTTAAATAATGTTAATAAAATGGCAATAACCCCAATTAACTTTAATGGTAAATAAAGACTTGACTCACCATAATATAAATGAACAACTCCAGCTATAATAATAACACTTAAAACTATCAGTCCACTTACACCATCAATTCCTAGCCAAACATCGATCATGTTATTTCCTTTTTTATTCTTATTTATTTGTGTAATTACCATAACTAAATAATAACCAACCAATACAAATAAGAAAGAAATAATTAATCGAACAGTAAAGTTAGGCATTGAACAAATCTTATTTATTACACCAAAAACAAGTGTAACTACACCTATACGGCTTAATACACCAAAAGCAGATGATTTTTTAGAAAAAACCAATCCAATAAGTGCTAAAACAATTCCTGCAATCCAATTGCTTAAAGCAAAACCAGCACCTAAACTAAGTAATAGGGCTACAGGTAAAGTATAATCTACATCATTATAATGACTTGCTCCAGAAAAAACTTCAAATGGTTCAACAAGTGAAGAATTTTCTAATACAACAGGTGGAACGATTCCCCAATCCTGATACATCATTTCTGGTAATACTAAGATTTTAACTCCTTCAATTTCAGTTAATTTAGCTTGTAAAGATTCAGATTTTTCTTTTGCTACAAATCCATATACCCCAGCTTGATATTGATAATCAATAACATATCTATGCATTGTATAAAGTTGATTCATATAGCTAGCAATGGTATAAATCGTATTTAATTTAAGACGATTTTCTTCTTTTAAAATACGACGTTTTTGTTCAACTGTAGCAATGTATTCATTCATCGCATGAATTTCATTCGTGATTTCATCTAATGCATCTTGAATCGTTCCATGAACGAAATCAGGAACACGAATACGTTTAAAATCAAGAGATGAGAAGATATTATCAATCGCACGAATATCCTTATTTAATCCTAAATAAGCACACCACGTCTTTCCATTTTCTTCGTTATAAACTTTTAAAATAAATGGTTCATCTTCATAATATTGCAATCTTTGCAAATGGCTCGTTGGTACTTGACCAATTCTTACCTTTACATAATGACTATTAAAAAGTAAATCTAAGTTTACATCATGTCCTTGCATATTTTCAAGAATCATTTTTGTTGCAAGGTTTTCATCTCTTTCTTTTTCAAGTTCTTCTTTTACTTGATCAATTTGATCTAATCTTTCATCTAATTCTTTAATTAAATCATAGCTTTGATCTAAAGAAAATGTTTCATCATGATAATCTAATTCTTCCAAGTCTAAATTTAAACGTGTACTTGTTTGTTTTAATGATTGAATTAAATCACGATATTCTTTATTTTCAGGCATCACTTGAACATCTTTTACCCCTTTAATAAGCTTAGAAGCATCTTGTGGGTAAAAATCTTCTAAATCCTTAATTACTTTTAGGAGATCAATCGTCTTTTCAAAAGGAAAAGTAATATTAAGTAATTCCATTTTCTTTATTGCCATAACAATCCCCCTTTTTTAATAAATAAGCATTTTTTCAATACTTGATGCCGGTTCTTGATAACGAATACCTTCTATAATATGTTTTAAATTATCGATTTCAACCATTAATAGTGTACTGTAAGTCATAAAAACAAGTGGTGCATCATTTGAAAAGCGCATAAAACGTTTTGATAAGTTATATTTGATTGAATCCGTATAATATTCAATATAAACATAATCTTGATCATCTACATAGAGATGATAACGTGAATCAGCCATTTTCTTTAAGAAAGTCGTTGCATCTGGACATGCAATTAATTCTTCCATATAAGATTTTGGCATACGTGAATATTCTAAAAATAATGTCGACTTTATATGTTCTGGTGAAGCATTAAAATATTTTTTCAAACGATAAATCTTCGTAACATTTTGAAGCTCAATCATTGTATAAAGCACATTCAATAAATCTTGTTGCTTTTTCCCTCGATATAATTTCTTCACCACATTCACATAAGTTGAGTAATAAACTCGTCTTAATTCTATTTCTAAAACATTATAATCAATATGTTCATCACGTTCTGGTTTAAGTTTTAATAAAACATTATAGTATCTTGTATTTTTCACAAGATTTAAAATTTCATCATAACTCTTTGCATTGATCAAACCATAAACATTAAATGAAGCATATCTTGCTAAATATTCAGGAATATCAAGGTCATAGCCTGTATAAATTTCTGAATATAAAATTCGAATTCTCGTCATAATTAAATCAATTTCCCCGGAAATAATTCCG
>URQL01000082.1 GCA_900550005.1 uncultured Erysipelotrichaceae bacterium | reverse complement strand
GCTAAACCAGTAACTACACCCACTTGTGCTTCTGATAATTTTTTAGTATGGTCAAAAATAGGCTTACCTAAATATTCTTCAACATTAACTTCATCGATCACAACTTGTTCAACTTCATGTTTTAAAATTTTAACATCTACTTTACGGCAGATTTTCGCAATTAATCTTTCTAATTGACGAACACCTGCTTCACGTGTATAGTGACGAATGATTTTCATTAAAGCTTCATCTTTAAAAATAAGTTGTGTTTCATTTAACCCGTGTGCTTTTAATTCTTTTTTAACTAAGTGATCACGAGCAATAATTTGTTTTTCTTGTTCTGTGTAACTTGAAAGTTCAATAATTTCTAGACGATCACGAAGTGGTCCTGGGATCGTATCTAATGAGTTTGCTGTTGCAATAAATAATACTTTAGATAAATCATAAGGTTCTTCTAAATAGTTGTCTGAGAATTGTGAATTTTGTTCAGGATCTAATACTTCTAACATAGCACTAGAAGGATCTCCTTTATAATCTCTAGACATTTTATCAATTTCATCAAGTAGGAAAACAGGGTTAACAACACCAACTTTTTTCATACCCTGAATAATTCTTCCTGGTAATGCTCCTAAATAAGTACGACGATGTCCACGAATTTCTGATTCGTCTGTAACTCCACCTAAGCTTGCTTTAACAAATTCACGTCCTAATGCACGTGCAATGGATTTACCTAAACTTGTCTTACCTACTCCAGGAGGACCATATAAACAAATAATTGGTGCTTTTAAAGAATTTGTCATTTGTTTTACAGCTAATTGTTCAAGAATACGTTCTTTAACTTTTTCAAGTCCATAATGATCTTCATCTAAAATTTGTTCAACTTCACTTAGATTATCACTATCTTTTGTTTCTTGATACCAAGGTGTTTTTAGTAACCAATCTAAATAGTTACGTACAACATTAGCTTCTGAAGAAGCAGGTGGCATCATTTCAAAACGTTTTAATTCTTCTTCTGCCTTATCTTTTACATATTGAGGATAAGGATTATTTTGAATCATTTCACGAATTTGATCAGCATCATCCGCTTTATTTGTTGTATCACCTAATTCATCTTTAATTGCACGAATTTTTTCACGTAAGTAATATTCACGTTGATTTTCATCAATGCTTTCTCTTACTTTTTTATTAATGTTTTGTTCTAATTCATTGATCATCTTTTCAGATTCCATTTCCCCAATGACAAGCATTAAACGTTCGTTTACATTAAGTTCTTCTAACATTTTTTGTTTCTTTTCCAATTTCATTGGTAGATAATGCGCAATAGAATCTGCAAGGTAACTTGCTGAAACACCTGATGTTAAACTATTCAAAACATCTCTAGGCATTCCTGTAAATTGATTTCCAACATTTTCTAATGAAGAAGCAATTCTTCTTACAAGTGCAACTTCTTCATTTTCATCCCCTAATTCGTCCATCAACACTTCAATTTGAGCATATAAGCATTCATTTTTTACTTCTAAAGAGTGTAAACGAACACGTTTTTCACCTTCAACAGTTAATTTGATGATTCCACTATTGTCACGTCTGATTTTCTTTTGAATTTTACATAAAGTCCCCACATGATAAACACCATCATAATTAGGATCTTCATCTAGAGGATTGATTTGTGATACAAATACAACATTCTTGTCGTATAAGTTATTTCCATCATTAATTGCATTTAAGCTTTTTGGTCTTCCTACGTCTAATGATAAACGATTACCAGGGAATACAAGCATTCCACGTGTACAAATAACTGGTAACTCTAAAAAAGTAGTTTCATTTGACATATCTAACACCTCTCTTTCAAATTTTTAAAAAAGACGCGCAAGGCGTCTTGATTATTCACCTTTAATGATATTAATAGCTTTTCTATTTAAAATATCACTTGTGATAGCTCCCATTTGTCCAGCAAAGATTGTTTTGATTTCTTCAACATCTTTACCATAGTAAGAAGCAATTGTTTTTAATTCTTCATTTAATTCTTCTTCAGAAACTTCAATGTTTTCTGCTTTAACGATTTCAGCTAGGATTAAGTTTAATTGTACTCTTTCTTTAGCTTGATCTTTGATTTCTTCCTTAATATCTTCTGTTGATTTACCAGTGATTGCTTTAAATGTTTCAAAGTCTAATCCTTGTTGTTGTAAATTTCCAACGATTTCTTGTAACATTCCTTGCATTTCTTGTTCAACCATAACATCTGGTACTTCTACAGTTGAGTTTTCAATAACTTTTTTGAATACAGCTTCGCTATAATCATTTTCAGCTTTTTGTGTTTTTTGTGCTTTTAATTCAGATTTAACATGAGCTTCTAAATCTTTAACTGTTTCAACACCTTCAATGTTGATATCTTTAGCTAATTCATCATCAACTTCTGGTAAGATTTTTGTTTTAATTTCATGTACAGTTACTTTAAACACAACTTCTTTACCAGCTAAATCTTCAGCTTGATATTCTTTTGGGAAAGTAACGTTGATATCTTTTGTTTCATTAACATTCATACCAATGATTTGTTCTTCAAATCCTGGGATGAAAGATCCTGAACCGATTTCTAATGGATGGTTTTCACCTTTTCCACCTTCAAATGCAACACCATCTAAGAATCCTTCAAAGTCAATTACAGCTGTATCTCCGTTTTCAACAGCTCCTTCTTTATCTTCTAAAACAGCATATTCATTTCTTAATTCATCAATACGTGCTTGGATTTCTTTTTGAGTTACTCTAACAGCAGCTTTTTTAATATCTAAGTTTTTGTATTCTCCTAAAGTGACTTCAGGACGTACAGTAATTTTTAATTTAATTGATACTTTTTCTTCATCCATGCTTTCAACAGTTAATTCAGGTTGAGCGATTGGTTCAACATTGTTTTCTGTTAATAAAGTCATATAGTTTTTAGATAAAACTGTATCTAATGCTTCTTGTAATACTTGAGCAGTTGGGATTCTTTTTTTAAGTAAAGCAGCAGGTGCTTTTCCAGGTCTAAATCCATCTAATCTTACAGTTTTTGCAATTTTATTAAATGCAGCTTTTTGTGCATCTGTCCACTCAGCACCAGAAAATTCAGCAGTTAATTCTCCCATGCTTCCTTCTAATTTTGTCCAATTACTTTTCATTTTATAATTCCTCCAATTTCAATCGTACCTAATTATACATGATAATTTCGTATATATCAAACAATTTATACCCTGATTTGCTTCAATATTTGAATTTTTTCCATAATTTCATCTTCACTTGTACCATATTCATAACTTAAATCTTCTAAATCCACTTCAATATATTGAAGTGTCGCTAAATAATAATGAATGGCACCGGCAATCGTGTTATATTCTTCTTCGTAAATTTCACGAGGAAAATTATCATAAATAAAATAATTTAAAAATTCCAAACAAACAGCAAGCAAAGTAGGATTTTCACTTTCTAAGTGATCGATCAAACTTTCACCAATTTGTGTGTAAGCATCCGTTTCATCTACTTTTGTCATATAGTAAGGGTTAAATTCAAAAGTAAATCCATTTTTAATCATTTCTAATTCTTCATCAACTTGTTGTTCAATTAAAATATCTGCTAATAAAGATTTAGCAAGCGTTGGAGCCTGTTCATTTTTAAAGAAAAGCCGAATCGATGGTAAAAACAAACGAATATTCATTCCTGCCAATTGATCAACAGCCATATAAACAACATCTTCATTAGGAACGGTTTCGAGTATTCTTTCAATTTCCTCTTCACTATAAACTATGTCACGTACCCCTTTAAGTGCATTTGCTTCTTGTTTAGCAAGTAAAATTTCATCGTAAGCTTCATTAAACAAAGATTCATATTGATAAGGGATATAAGGCATCGATAATTCCTCTATCACAATATTTACAGCTTCTTCATATTCTTCTAAATCTTTTAAAATCGATAAATACAAAGCCACGACATCATAATAAGTTGATGTTGCCGATTCTTTAGCGATCTTTGCTTCACGCAAAGCTTGATATAGATCTTTCATACCATACAAACAAACCAAACGCAAATAACGAACTTGTTCATCTTCTACATCATTTAAAAGATTAAGTGCATCTTGATACTTTCCAGCTTTAATATATTCTTCGATCAATTTACCCCATCCTTTCTAGCACTCTTTATTGAATAGTGCTAACTTCACTGTCAACAGTATAGCATATTTTCAATTAAAATCAACTACAATTTTATTGACTTCCCTAACAAAATTACCTACTATGTAACCTTGTAGGGAGGGATTTTTATGTATAAAATCGGAGTCACGATTCGTTTTCGCAATGATTACTATACCATGTGTTTAAATCGTACATACTATACTTTACTTAAAGAAGGTCCTTTTGAACTTGTCGTAATTACTCCAAGTAGCAAAGAACATTATCATTGGTTAGCTAAAGAATTAGATGCTTTACTTTTAACCGGAGGTTTAGATCTTAATAGTCATTACTATCATCAAGAAAACCATCCTAAAAATGAACTTGAAGATCCAATCATTGACCAAATGGATTTTGAATTGATCGATGCCTTTTTAGCAGCAAAAAAACCTATTTTTGGTATTTGTCGAGGTATTCAAGTCCTTAATGTCTACTATCAAGGAACATTAACTCAAGATATACCCACATGTTTAAAAACAACGATCGATCATTCACAAAAAGAAATGACAGGAACACGTCATCAAATTCAAGTACAAGATCTTACTTTTTTTGCTCACTATTTTGAAAATCAAGCCGTCAACTCCTTCCATCATCAATGCATTGATAAATTAGGTCAAAACTTAACGATAAATGCAATCAGTGAAGATGGAATCATTGAAGGGATTGAAAATCAAAAAGTGATCGCCGTTCAATGGCATCCTGAAAGAATGGACGATTTACATAGAAAACAATTTTGTAAAATGATGGTTGATTTTATTGAAAGAAACAAGCAAGCATAGATTTGCTTATTTCTTTTTATTTTAAAACAACAAAAAAAGCTCAATACTGAGCTTATATTTTTTAGATGGCGTCCACGGAGGGATTCGAACCCCCGACCGCACGCTTAGAAGGCGTGTGCTCTATCCAGCTGAGCTACGTAGACATTGCTTCGTTTCCTGACTGCTCACATATAATACCATGAATTATAGCTTTCGTCAACTCTTTTTTTAATTTTTTTAAAAAAAATTTAGAGGAAGTATTTCTACTCAATTCCTCTAAATTCAACATCTATTTTATTTCCTTCTTTATAAACGACGGCATAGCTTCTAGGCGTACCCCCACGAGGTAAATAAGTCGATCCTGGGTTAATCACACGAACCCCATTTTCAAGCACCTCATTTTGTGGCATGTGTGTATGTCCGGTAAAAATAATTTGCACTCCATATTCCTCGCTAAATTCAATCATTCGACTTTCACGAGAAAAATAACCAAATTGATCACCATGGATCACTGCCATTTTCATTCCATCAAATTCAAATATGATCATTCTTTCAAGAGGAAGATTCCAATCATTATTTCCTTTAACAGCAATAAAATTTTCTAATAATTCAAGGTACCCTTCACTATCTCCACAATGAATAAATAGATCCGCATCCTTATTTTCTTCTTGAACTGTCATAATATCGATATCATGTCCATGATTATCGGACATCACTACAATTTTTTTCATTATTTTAATTTGATTTCAAGTACAGTATCAATTTCGTTTGGTAATTTATTTTTACCTTCAAAATTGACAAAAACAATATCAGGATAATTCTTAACTGTCCATAGATCCATGATTTGCACTTCACTGCCATCACTCAGTAAACGAATTGATTGAATTTCTTCTTTATTTAACCCATAAAGAGGAATCCCACCAATAGACATTTCTGTAATATGATAATAAAGTGTTTTTCCATTTTGAGTTAAACGCCCATTATCAGGTTTAGCTAAATTACTGCTTCCACACCCATAAATACTTTGACCGTAATCATCCATCCACATACCAATTTCTTTTAAAATTTGAATGGATTCTTTAGGAAAACGTCCACGTGCATTTGGTCCTACATTTAAAATCATATTTCCATTTTTAGATACACATTCTACCAATTTATGAATAATTGTTTTTGGTTGTTTGTAATTATGATCTAAACTATGATATCCCCAATGATCATTCATCGTAATACAAGCTTCCCACATAACTGGACGACCTTGATGATCTAAAATACCATAAGGTGGAATAATTTGTTCAGGAGAAACAAAATCACCTGAATAATCTGTAGGTTCATCTGTAACTAAAGAACCAAATCCTTCCCCACTTGCTTCTAAACGGTTATCTAAAATAATATTAGGTTGGTATTGACGTACCATTTCGACAAGTTCTTGTGCACGCCACTTTTTAGCTGTCATTTCATTATAAGAAAAATCAAACCACATAATATCCAATTGTCCATATTGCGTACAAAGTTCTTTTATTTGTCCATGCATATAATCTAAATAACGATCAAAATGATGAACTTTTCCCTTATAAGCTTCATTATTACGCATTGGATGATAACGATCTTGATAATGAGGGAAATCTTCATGATGCCAGTCAAGTAAAGAATAATAAAGTCCTACTTTTATTCCTACTTTTCGAAATGCTTCTAAAAATTCTTTCACAAAATCACGATCTGATTTATAATCTGTTAGTTTTGTATCAAACAAACAATAACCATCATGATGTTTCGCTGTTAAAACGGCATATTTCATTCCTGCTTGTTTAGCGAATTTTGCCCATTCATTAAGATCACAATCATCAGGATCAAATTCATCAACAAAAGGTTGATAATCCTCAAGACTCATTTGTTCATCACTTCTTAACCATTCTCCACGTGCCGGGATAGCATAGACACCAAAATGTAAAAACAACCCAAAACGTGCTTCTTTATACCACTCAATTCGTTTATTATATTCTTCTCTATTAAACATTTTCTCACCTCATTTGTAGTATAACACAAACCCGGCAAGAAACAATCAAAAAATGACAAGGTTTACATTTTTATTGGATTATAGACAATGGTTTTAGAAACAGATTCATCTTCTCCAATAGCTACCCCCTCTACTTCAAAGCGAATCGTTTCAACCCCTTCTATTTGTTTCAAAGATAAAATCAAAAGATCACTCACTTGTGGATTGATCGATGCTTCATCAAGTAGGGCTTGATCATTTAAATTCACAGTTAAACACCCATCTTGTAATAAAGTTCCATCTAAAGCTTGCAAATTAGATAATACTTTATTTTCATCAAGATTTAAGGAAACAAAAT
>URQL01000081.1 GCA_900550005.1 uncultured Erysipelotrichaceae bacterium | reverse complement strand
GTAACTAAGTTATAAATGTTCTTAGACCAGTTTTGAATAGTGGTATAACGGCATTTTGCTCCTTCTAATACCACAATTTCAACAACACCAGCATGTAAAGAATCTTTTGAATAAGATGGTGCGGTACACCCTTCAACGTAATGGATATCTGATCCTTTATCGACAATAATCAACGTTCTTTCAAATTGAGCCATTCTTTCAGAATTGATTCTAAAATAAGATTGTAATGGTTTTTCTAATTTAACTCCTGGCGGTACATAAATGAAAGATCCTCCTGACCAAACAGCCCCATTTAATGCTGAAAACTTGTTATCGTTATAAGGAATAACCGTATCAAAATATTTTTTAAAGATTTCTGGGTATTCTCTAAGACCACTATCGATATCTAAGAAAATAACCCCTTTTTCTCTAACCTCATCAAGCATATTATGATAAACAACTTCAGATTCATATTGTGCACTTGCACCTGCTAAGAATTTTTGTTCAGCTTCAGGAATACCTAATTTATCAAAAGTATTTTTAATTGTTTCAGGTACTTCATCCCATTTATCTGTTTTATCATCACTTGGACGTAAATAATAAGTATAATCATCAAAATCCATATTGCTTAGATCCACACCCCATGTAGGCATCGGTTTTTCTAAAAAGCATTTTAAGGATTTTAATCGATATTCCAACATCCATTCAGGTTCATTTTTAATTTTTGAGATTTCACGAACAATTTCTTCATTTAATCCTTTAGGTGTTTTAAACACAGCTACTTCTTCATCAATAAAATCATATTCAGCATTATTTGAAGGAATTTCATTTTTATTTTCTATCATCGTTTTGATCTCCTTCTTTCAAAATTGAAATGACCCCATTCCATCCTAATGTCGCACATTTAATACGATTAGCTTGTTTATGTGTATTTTTAAAAGCAATTGCTTCTTCTAAAATATCTGGATCATAATCTTTTTCATAAATCATATTCATATAATTATCAATAATTTCTTGAGCTTCTTCTTTTGTTTTACCAATCAAAAGTTCAGTCATAATCGATGTTGAGGCTGTACAAATTGCACAAGCTTCCCCATCATAACGAATATCTTCAATTTTATCATCACCAACTTTAACTTGAATATCAAGATTATCAATACAAGTTGATGAATTCATATTTATTTGTTTATAAGAATCATCATGAACTAACCCTCTATTTCTTGGATGTTCATAATGATCCATAATGATTTCTCTTAAAATCATTGGATCATCCAAAGAAAGCATCTAAGAAGTCATCTCCTTTCTTACAAGCTTCAACTAATTGATCAATTTCTTCTTTTGTATTGTAGAAATACAAAGATACACGTAAAGTTTGACTAACATGTAAATACTCATCTAAAATCTTAGCACAATGTTGCCCTGCACGAACAGCAATACCTTTACTATTAAATAAAGATGCAGCATCTTGTGAAAATACTCCCTTAATATTAAAGGCAATTGGTCCTGTGGCATTTTCATTGTATATTTCAACATTATCAAGTTGTTTAAGTTGACTAATTGCATACTTACGCAATTCAATTTCATATTGATGGATCTTATCCATCCCAATTGAACTTAAATAATCACAAGCCACTCCTAGTCCAATAGCTCCTTCAATATTAGGTGTCCCTGCTTCAAATTTGGTTGGCGCATCTTTGAGCGTAACTAATCCGCAAGAATTAAATCTTGCATTTGATCCTCCACCAAAACGTGTTGGTGAAGTATCTTGAAGTAAATCAAATTTACCATACAAAACGCCAATTCCTGTTGGACCACACATTTTATGACCAGAAAATGCCAAGAAATCAACATCTAAATCTTGAACATCTGTTTTTAGATGCGGTACACTTTGCGCCCCATCGACAATTACTTTTATTCCTTTACTATGTGCATACTTCGTAATTTCTTTAATTGGTGCTTCATAACCAAGAACATTTGTGATTTGAGCTACAGAAATAAATTTTGTTTTTTCAGTTACTGCCTTTTTAACATTTTCCAATATTAAACGTCCTTCTTGATCTAAATCGATATATTTTACCTTAGCTCCGGTATATTTTTCAATTTCAAACCAAGGTAAAATATTTGAAGCATGCTCAGCCACAGTTAATAAAATTTCATCGTCTTTTTGAATATGAGAATAGACATAACCAAAAACAGCTAGATTAAGTGCATCCGTACTTCCTGAAGTAAATACAATTTCATTTTCACTACGTGCATTGATAAATTTAGCAATTTTCTTTCTAGCTCCTTCAAAAGCTTGGTCAACTTCATAACTTAAATCGTAATCTCCACGATGACAGTTTCCTGAGTAATTTGTAAGATAATCACAAACAGCATCAATAACACATTGTGGTTTTAATGCTGTTGCTCCACTATCTAAATAAACCATTGGTTTCCCTTGCATCTTTTTTGTTTTTAAGATAGGAAAATCATTTCTAATCTTTGCTATATCCACTATTCATCACCCATTCTTTTTTCAAGTAATGCTTCAAATGCTTCTTTTAATGTTGGATTAGAAATAACATTAACTACTGGCATCAAATAACCATATGTAATTAATTTCATTGCTGCATTTTTACTAAGTCCACGTGATTCAAGATAGAACAAATGATCTTCATCCATTTTTCCTACCCCCGCAGCATGTGAAGCTTTAACATCATATTCATCTATATAAAGATAAGGATTTGCTTTGGCTTTACAAGTTGGATCAAAAACAATGATTTTACTTGTTTGGTGACTTGAAGATTGACTCATTCCTTTATCAATCTTGCCTACACCATCAAAAACAAGTTCGCTATGATCTTTTGTTACACCATAATTATCCATTTGTCCATAGGTTAAAGGTGCTTGGTGGAATAAAGAAATTTCATAATGTTTCTTATAATCATTTGCTGCTAAAGCCCCCACTTTAACATTAACATTAGCACCTTCTCCTTTTAAATAATAATCAAATTTGCCATCAACTTGGCTTAAAGAAAGTTCTGCATAAGCACTTTCTAAATTTGCATTTTCATAAGTTTCAACTTCATCATGACATTTTACATCATGTTTGGTTTCATCTAATACAAGCATTGCGACATTTGCATCTTGCTCTACTACTATTTTCCTATTTAAGCTTCCATTTTGTAAGCTTGTTCTTGTTTCAATCAATTCTAAATGACTTCTTTTTGAAAATTGATATTCAACATGCGTTTCATTACCAATTTCAATTTCTACACGAATTTGCTTAGGTGAATTTTCAAGAAATGTGATTGATGTATCCTTTACAATAATTCCTTCAATATTTGAATCCCATTGAATTTGATTATTTAAAATGTGAATCACATATTCATTTTGAATTCCTGTATCCATACTATTTCCCTTTACTTTCTACTTTATGACCACAGTTTTCAAGAATGATTGGTCTTCTTACGATTTGTTCTTCTTGAAGATCAACACCTAATTCTTTAACCCAGTCATAACCTTCTTGATCGATCTTTTCAACTAATTCATAGCCACCATTTAAGACGATTTTACCAGAAACTAAAACATGAACATGACTTGGTTTAACAAGTTCAAATAAACGTTCATAATGTGAAACCATCACACAAGCAAAATCATCTGAACGCATTGAATTAATTGCTTCAGAAACAACGCGTAAGGCATCAACATCTAGCCCTGAATCAATTTCATCTAATAAAGCAAATTTAGGTTTTAAAAGTTTCATTTGTAAAATTTCATTACGTTTTTTTTCTCCCCCAGAAAAACCTTCATTTAAATAACGATGAGCTAAATTTGGATCCATTTCTAACTCTTCAATATTTTTTTCTAATGAACGAATAAATTTAAATAATGAAATTGGTTTTTCTTGTCTAGCATTAATTGCCGCTTTTAAGAAATCCGAATTTGTTACCCCTGGAATTTCTTGAGGATATTGCATTCCTAAAAATAATCCAGCTCTTGCTCTTTCATCAACAGACATAGCTAAAACGTCTTGTCCATCTAGAGTAATTGAACCTTTTGTTACTGTATATTTTGGATGTCCCATAATTGCTGAAAGCAAAGTAGACTTACCATTTCCATTTGGTCCCATGATTGCATGAATTTCCCCTGTATTGATTTCTAAATCGATTCCTTTTAATATTTCTTTATCATCAATACTAACATGTAAATTATTAATTTTTAAAGTCGACATTGTATCGCCCCTTTCTAATATATTTTATTAAAAATTTCATTTAAACACAATGAATATGCACATATTTTTTAATTATTTTTTTTATTTTAGAAAAACTCGTCTTGCTAGAAAAAAAATATGTTAAACTAAGCATAAGGAGTGATTTTTCATGGAATATATCAGAAAATTTTTAAAACAAATCAGTAGTCGAGCGTTTATGTTTTCGATTTTAAATATACTAGGAATAGCAATCATTATCTATATTTTTTATGCTACTCAAAGCGTATGGATGGGATGGTTTCGCTTAATCATAAAAATCGTTCAACCTTTCTTTATCGGTTTTGTTTTAGCGTACGTTTTAAGTCCTGTTGTTTCTTTTTTAGAAAGAAAAGGATTTCCTCGTAATATCGCTATTTTATTTGTTGTGATTTTAATTTTGGTTTTCTTAATTGCATTGATTTGGACTTTACTTCTGTCCTTTACAAAAATCTTACAGAACTCACAACCACTTTCGTTATTGGAATTCAAGAATTGGAAGATATTCTTTTAAAGTCTTTTAATATTGATATCTCTACCTATTCTACAGAGATGATTCAATACATTGAAAAATGGCAATGGATTGATCCAAGTTCACTCGTTAATACCTCTTTAAGTGTTTTCTCTCAAGCTCTTACAATTCTAGGAAATGCGATCATTTATTTAGTATTATGTATTTATTTTTTGGCAGATTATCCTCATTTACGACAAGTCATTAAAAAAATATCCACATTTGTTTCTCCTCATTTTCCTCTTTATTTAAAACGTATAGATGAAAATTTAATTGAATACTTTAAAGCTTTTTTGATTCTTTCTTGTATTCAAGCCATTTTATATGGTGGGATGTATTTGATCCTTGGTCATCCCAACTGGTTTACCCTTGGATTACTTTCAGGAGTAAGTGGAATTTTCCCTTATATCGGTCCAATCATGACAAATGTTTTTGGTTTTATTACAACTTTAGGACTTGGGACAACTAAAATTTTATTACTTCTTTTACTTATTTTTATCTTATCTAATTTAGATTCTTACTATATCACACCTAAAATTTATTCTAAAAAAATAGAAATCAAATCCATTTGGGTCCTCTTTGGTATTTTAAGTGGATCTACCTTATTTGGTCCAATTGGAATCATTATAGCGATGCCTATTTTAGTTATTTTGAAAATAACCATTCAAACTTATCAAGAATTCCACTAAAAAAGATGAGCCTAAACTCATCTTTTTAAAATATCCCACAAATAATAACAAGTAAAATAAATAAAACTAAAACCAAACAAAATGAATTTTCATGTGCCAACATTATTTTCCCCTCCTTTACGTATTACAAGCATTACCAATGATAATCAACAAAATAAATAGAACGATCCAAAAGATAAATGGATTTTTACGACGACATTCTTCCATATTCTCACCTCACACTCTACTTTATATTATGGGAAAATAAAGAATACTCATGTGTTTTCGCCTACCTTATTGAAAAAAGAAAATAAAAAGATTATAATTAAAACGTTAAAAATTTAAGGAGGAAATTATGAAAAAGAATAAAATTGCCTTATTAATCGCATCCATGATGTTGGTTAGTGGTTGTTCTTCATCTAGTAAAACCGTTGATGGAAAATCAGCTATTTCATCTGTCAATGACAGTTATGTTTTTGCTGATGATCTTTATGATGAAATCATCCAATCTTCAAATGGTGCTCAAGCTCTATATCAAATTATTTTACAAAATATTTTTGAAAAAGAATGCCCTGTAACAAAAGATATGGAAACAGAAGCTAAAGTCACAATTAACACCATTAAAACGAACTATTCAGGTAAAGAAGATGCTTTAAAATCACAACTTGTTCAAATGGGTTACAATAATTTAAGTGAATATAAAAAAGCTTATATCGATTATTTACAATATACAGCTTTTATGAACAAATACATTGATGAACATTTTGAAGATATTTTTGAAGATTATTATACAACTTGTTCACCTCGTAAAGTAAGTCATATCCTTATTAAAATGAGTGATCCAAATAATCCAACTGATGAAGAAAAAGCAAAACTTGAAGAAGTACAAAAGCTTTTAAAAGAAGGAAAATCATTTGAAGATACAGCTAAAGACTATTCAGATGATACGACTGCTTCAAATGGAGGATCATTAGGTTTATGTGATAAAAATACATCTTTTGTAGATGAATTTAAAAATGCAATGTTATCTATGAAAGAAGGAGAAGTAAGTGAACCTGTAAAATCAGATTATGGATACCATATCATTAAAATCGATTCAACAAACAAAGATGAAATCAAAGAAGAATTATCAGCTGAAGATTCTACGTTAAAAGATTGGTCATCTGATACATTCTATGATAGTTATTTAGAATATATTGTATTTAGTTCATATGATGTTCAATATGAAGACGATACAGTTAAAAACTTAGTTACAGATTATGTTAATAATGCTTTAGAAAAACGTAAAGCAGAAAGAAGTGAGGGATAAAAGATGAAAAAATTACTATTATTAGCCTCTCTAACACTTATTCTTACAGGATGTTCAAACAGTACAAAAATTACATCTAAAGTAAGTGATGGTAGTACAACGATTGCGACTACAAACAATTCAATTTCAATTACAAAACAACAAATCTATGAAAGTTTACTTTCTACTTACGGAGCAAATAAAGTCATCGATAAAAGCTTACAAGCGATCGCTGATACAGAAATCACAGATACGAGTTCAATTGATCAAAAAGTAAATGATACGATTTCTTCTTATTCAAATATGCTTGGAGGAGAAAGCGGATTATTATCTTATGCACAATCAAGTGGTTATGATTCTGTCGATGCTTACAAAAAAGAAGTTCTTATTCCTAACGCAAAACAAACTTTATTAATTCAAAAATACATTGATGATAATTTTTCAACATTGGCAGATACTTATGGTTATTCTTATATTCAATATTTTACTGTAAGTACTGAATCGGATGCTTTATCAATTATTAATTCAATCGATAATGGTGAAAGCACATTCGATGATGAAGCAACAAAAGCAAACGGATCTGTTCCTAATCAAGTATTAAGTTATACAAAAGCGTCATCAAGTACACTTGATTCTTCAATTGCTGCTATTGCAAAACAATTTACAACAGTAGGTATGTACAGTGTGCCAGTATCTTTATCTAATGGCACTTATGCAGTAATCAACGTCAAAGATGTTGATCGTGATAGTCACAAAGATGAAATTGAAACAAGTTTACTTTCAATCAGTGATGTTA
>URQL01000080.1 GCA_900550005.1 uncultured Erysipelotrichaceae bacterium | reverse complement strand
TTACAAAGGGCTAAACCTAGTCCTAAAGAACGCTGACTATCTGCCGTTTTTTTATTTCCTGTATAAAACATATCAAAAACATGTTCCTTAATTTCATCACTCACACCCGGACCATTATCTTCCACTTCAACAACCACTTGTTTATTTTCTTCATATAAACGAATCCAAATTGTACTATCACTTGGTGTATATTTGATAGCATTATCAATTAAATTAACAATGACTTGAATCATTAAACGAGGATCAACTTTAACTAAAAGTAAATCATCCTGTGGTTCATAAATCAAATGATGATCCTTGATTCTTGATTTTACATGATTTAAAGCTTCATTAATCAATTCATCCATAAGTTCACTCGTTAAAATAAGATGTAATTGTTCTTGATCTAAACGCGATGCAGAAAGTAAATTTTCGACTAAACTAATCAACCACTGGGCATCTTCACTAATTGTCGTATAGAGTTGTTGCTTTTGTTTTTCATCTAAGGTTGTCGTTTGTAAAATTGAAGCATTTCCTAATATTGAAGTTAATGGTGTTCTTAGATCATGAGATATCGTTCTTAGTAAATTAGCATGCATTTTTTCATTTTCAGCTCTTAAATCAGCAGCTACTTTTTGACGATTGGCATACTCACTTTCAAAAGCTAATCCAGCTTCTCCTAGTAAAGATAAAATAAAGTTATTAACAAAGGAATCCATTTGTTCATTTTCCAAATCAATGCCTACGACCCCATAGATATGTTCATTTGAACGCACTGCAAAATACAAACAATGTGCTTGAGGAAACTTATTTGTTGAAGCACCGGCATGATCATTATTTTGATAAACCCAATGAGCAATTTCTTTTTCTTTTAATAATTCCGCTTTATCTATTTTCGCATTCAAATAAGGAAAAAACACAGGTTCATCGAGTTGATCTTGATTAACAAGATAAAATACTACATTTTTTTGTAATAATTTTACTAATTGTAAACAAATCACATTCATCAGTCCTATCTGTGTTGTTTCTTTTTGTAATAATTGATTGGTTTCTAATAAAATTTGCGTACGATAAGCAATTTGTGCCGATTTTTTAGCACTTTGTTGTAAATTGATAGCTAAAGTACTCGTAATAAAAGCCGCTAAAAACATAATCAAAAAAGTAACCGGATACCCAGATTCATAAGCATGAAAAGTAAAATGAGGTTTTGTAAAAAAGAAATTAAATACCAATACACTTACAATAGAAGTAAGTAAACTGTATACCTTCGAAGAGGTCGTAATCGCTGTAAGTAAAACACCTAAAATATAGATCGTAATGATATTCGCTTCACTAAATCCCCAAGATTGAAACAAATACCCCATCACAGTAATTGAAACTAAAATAAGAATACTTTTTATAACATCTTTCACAACATTAAAAGAGAATTTCATTGAAAACTCTTTAGGATAAACCGGACTCACTTCAAGAACAGGAATTATATAAATATCCAAAGAAGGTTGTCTTTGAAGTAATTGTTCAACTAAATCAGGTTTACCAATAAAAGGAATTTTCTTTAAAGGACTTCTTCCTAAAATAATACGCGATACATTAGACAAACGAGCATATTCAATAATTTGAAAAGCCACATCCTGCCCACTTAAAATTTCTACACGTGCCCCACATTGACGAGCTAATTTTAAATTCTTTTCTAAACTGATTTGATCTTCTTTATTCATTTGTTTTCGTGGTCTTGATTCAATGTATAAAGCAGTCAATTTTGCTTTAAAGGCTTCAGCCATCTTACTTGCTTCTTTAATCACGATTGAGCTTGAACTTGATGCACTAATACAAACGAGAATATGTTCCTTATTTTCATCCATTTTTTATCCCCACTTATTAAGATATCTTTAGTATAAAACAGATTGTATTAATTTTGTATAAAGATTTTATTTTTCTTTAGATTATCTTAATACCCCTTTAGCTTAATTAATACCATCTTTAGATTAAATACCTTATTTTAATAGGAGGCAGGTGAAGAAAATGAAAAATCTTTTATTATTGATTGTGGTTATTATCGCATTTTTTAGTGGATATGCTATAATAGGGTATATTGATATGAAATTAAAAAAAATTAAAAGAAAGAAGAATGAACAACATTATGGAAGCAAGATATATTAAACACACTAAAAAATCAAAAAACGTTTCGCCTACACGTCAAATTGCTTTTAGTTTTTTGATGGTTATTCTAATTGGTTCCCTCCTGCTATGGTTACCATTTAGTAATAAAGCTAAGGCTCCTTATTTAGATCATCTATTTGTTGCCACTAGCGCTACCTGTGTAACCGGACTTGTTCCTGTTGTCGTTAAAGAACAATACACCCTGATTGGGCAGTTAATTATCGTCATCTTGATACAAATTGGTGGATTAGGTTTTTTAACTTTTTTAAATTTAATGTATGTTAAAATGAAAAAAAGAATATCTTACAAAAATAAAATCATTATGCAAGAAGCACTCAATCAAAACTCTGTTCAATCCATTACGATTTATATTAAAAGGGTCATCAAATACACTTTTTCTTTTGAATTAATCGGTGCTTGTTGTTTAGCTTTCGTTTTTATCCCAGAATTTGGTCTTATCAAAGGGATCTATTACTCCTTATTTCATGCCATTTCGGCTTTTTGTAATGCCGGGTTTGATATACTAGGAAGTAATTCTTTGATTCCATATCAAAATAATCTTTTACTCAATTTAACAATTGCCGGATTAATTATTTCTGGTGGTCTAGGATTTATTGTTTGGATCGAAATTAGAGAACATTATAAGCAATATAAAGAAAAATTTAAAATTTTTAACTTTAAAAAATACATTTCTTCCTTTACGATCCATACTAAGATCGCATTAATTTCTACTTTTGTTTTACTTTTAAGTGGAACTTTATTTTTCTTTATTTTAGAATACAATAATCCTAAAACATTGGGTCCCCTTCCTTTAACGACCAAACTTTTAGTTAGCTTTTTCCAATCGGTTACTTTTAGAACAGCTGGCTTTGCTTCTGTTGCTATGGGAGATTTATTAGATAGTACGAAATTGTTAGGTTGTTTTTATATGTTTATTGGTGGTAGTCCAGCCGGAACTGCCGGAGGAATTAAAACCACAACGTTTATCATCATTTTGCTTTATATCTATTCTCTCGCTAAAGGGATGAATCAAGTCAGTATGATGAAAAGAACAATCAGTGAGCAAGTGGCTAAACGTGCCATTTGTATTAGTATGATTAGCTTTTTTATTATAATTAATGGTTTGCTAATCTTAACTTTAACAGAAAACAAACCATTCATTGATTTGGTATTTGAAACATTTTCTGCCTTTGGTACAGTTGGTGTAACAGCTAATGTTACTCCCACTTTAACAAGCCTAGGCAAAATCATAATTATATTATTAATGTATATTGGGCGTATCGGTCCACTTACAATGGTCCTTATTTTCATTAAACAATATACAAATAGAGAAGGGAAAGGAATTATCTATCCTAATGGAGAGATATTAATAGGTTAAAAAATATGAAGAAAAAACAATATGTCGTTTTAGGTTTAGGTGTCTTTGGTTCAACGATTGTTAAAACTTTATCTCAATTTGGGCATGAAGTTTTAGCCATCGACAAAGATGAAGAATGTGTACAACGTATCGCTGATTATGCTACAAGAGCGATTATCGGTGATGTCACAGATCAAAAATTTCTAGCAGACTTAGGTATTGAAGAATTTGATGTAGGAATTGTTGCCATTGGTAATCATTTAGAAGAAAGTTTACTTGGTGTACTTAATTTAAAAGAACTTGGAGTTCCTTACATTGTTGCTAAAGCGAAAAATAAACGTTTTATGGCGATCCTTGAACAAATTGGTGCTGATCGTATTATCCGTCCAGAAAAAGAAATGGGAGAACGTGTCGCTCGTTCTTTAATTCGTAAAAACATTACGGACTTAATTGAAATTGATGAAAACCACAGTGTTGTCGAAATGAAAGCTGCTACTGCATGGGTTGGTCATAAAATTTCAGAACTCGACTTACGTAAACGTTACAGTATCAACCTACTTGGTATTCGTAATCGTGATAGTCATGCTCTTGAACTTACCATCGATCCAAGTTACGTCGTGCAAAATGACGATCATTTCTTATTAATCGCCAAAACCGATATTATTGAACGTTTTGATTACTTAGTTGAATCCGGTTATGAATAATTCAATCTAGACAGCACTCCAGTGCTGCCTTTTTTATACCTAAAGTTTTAGCGAATAGTATGTATAAGGGGAGTGAAAATAATTGAAAAAAATAAATATTAAAGATATAACTTATGAACAGATCATCAATCATCCTATTTATAAACAATTATTTAGAAAAAAAAGTGATTCTATTTATGGAAAAACAATTAAATGAATTTTCAATAGATCCTGGTGAAAGTCTAGCTTTATTTAGAATTGAAATGGATCGAAGATTGAGACAACTTACGACAAAAAGATTGAAATTAGCTAAAGAACAAGCTAAACAACGTGCAGCTGATTATGAACAACGAGCAATGGACTTGGAACAATATAAATTATTGTTTCAATCGATTTTAGAAAGAAAAACAGTAGATGAATTAAAGAATTTAGTGCATTGACCATAAAGAAAAAGGGGTTGTTTAATAACAAGCCCTTTACTATTTTTACTTACAATATTTATAAGTTAATTCCCCTAAAATACGTACGCCTTTAATAATATTTTCTTTAGTTGGCGTTGAAAAATTCATACGAATACTTTGACATGGTGCCTTTTCATTACATAAGAAAGCTGCACCTGGTACAACAGCTACTTTTTGTTTGATTGCATCTTGAACAAAATCATTAACATCAACACCATCTGGGAAAGTTACCCAAATGAACATTCCTCCTTCAGGACGTGTATATTTCACAGATGGATGGAAATGTTCATCCATTTCTTTAAGCATTAGCGTTGCTTGATCACGATAAATCGCTTGTAAACGCGTTAAGTGTTCATTCATGTCTGTTTCTCTTAAAAAACGATCCATAACTCTTTGAGCCCATACATTTGAATGTACATCCGCTACTTGTTTAGCTACTGTCATTTTTTGTAATAATGTTTTATGTCCGATTGCTACAGCAACACGCATTCCTGGTGCAATGATTTTTGATAAACTTGCTGCATAAACTACGATTCCATCTTCATCAAAAGATTTAATTGGTGCCACCATTTCTCCAGCAAAACGTAAATCACCATAAGGATTGTCTTCTAAGATAAGAACACCATATTTTTTAGCTAATTCATAGGTTTTCTTTCTTTTTTCTAAAGACATTGTTGTTCCCATTGGATTTTGAAAATTAGGAATAACATATAAGAATTTTGGTGTTGGTTTCATTTGCATTGCTTTTTCTAAAGCTTCCATATTCATACCATCTTCTTCAACAGGGACACCTACTAATGTAGCTCCATTACTTCTAAATGAGTTTAATGCCCCTAAAAAGCTTGGATCTTCTGAAATAACGATATCTCCTTCATTACAAACACATTTAGCTAATAAGTCCATAATTTGTTGTGAACCTGTTGTAATAATGATATCATCGTATTCTTTTGATACTTGATCGTCACGATTAAAAAAAGCTTTTGCTGATTCTCTTAAAGGTCCATAGCCTTCTGTAATTCCATATTGAAGCATACTAATAGGATCTTCTACAAATAATTCATTTGAAATACGTTTAATGGCTTCTACTGGAAAAGCTTCCTTAGCTGGATTTCCTCCACCAAAACTAATGACTTCTGGATCACTAGCAGCTTTTAAGATTTCTCTTACTGCAGATGCCTGCACATTTGACATACGATTTGAAAATTTATATTCCATATTCTTCCTCCCCTAAACACATACTATTTATTATACAATATTTATTTTTTTTGTAAATTATTTTCAATGAATTTTATTTTTTCTAAAATCTCTTTTTGATTTTTTCCTAATTCTTGTAATTGTTCATAGATTTCTTCAATCATTATTTTTGATTTTAAATTCGTAATATAATCTTCTTTAGCTTGATTACGATCTTTTTGATCTTGTCGATTTTGGCTCATCATAATCAAAGGTGCTTGAAAAGCAGATAGACAAGATAAAATTAAATTTAAAAGAATAAATGGATAAGGATCAATGGCGTTTTGTTTCATCCTCATATTAATAAAAATCCATAAAGCCAACATCAAGGCAAAACTAATAATAAAAAACCAACTTCCAGCTATACATGCAATCAAATCCGTAATACGCTCCACTAAAGTTGGTTTTTGATTAATGAAAAGAGGATTTACTTTTTTACCTAAAAGTAAATCCTTTGTTTCTTCATCGCACAATAATTCCCCTGTTTGTTGAAAAATTTTTTCTAATAGTTCTTTCTTATCCATGCTCATCACCTATCTTAGTATGAACATTTTTAATAAAATTATGCTTTGTATTTTTTTATATATTGATAACCTATACCACCAATTCCCATATGCACCCCTACAGCTGCTGGTAATGGCCCTTGATCGATCACATCACTATTTAATTCTTGTTTTGTATAATTCACCATTTCATCTAATAATTCATCACTTAAAACATCTTCAATCGTAATAACATAATCATTTGAATTGATACCTTTTTCTTTGAAGTAATCGACAATACGCTTATTCGCTTTTTTTATTGTTCGAACTTTATCAAAGCTATCGATTTTACCACCTAAATCTTCATTCAATTTCATTACAGGCACAATTTTTAATAATCCTGCAAGTAAAGCCACTGCTGGTGTGATACGTCCACCACGTTTTAAATGTTGTAAATCGGTCACCATGATCATTGTACAAGAATCGTTAACTAAATCTTCTAAAACGGTTTGAATCGTTTTAATATCTTTACCTTCTTGTATCAATTGATGCGCTACTTCCACTAAATAACGTTGATTTCCGGCTGTTCCTTTACTATCAATTAAGGTAATTGGCATTTCTACCATATCTGCAGCGACTTTCATTCCACTAATTGCCGAAGATAATCCTGATGCAATCGTTATTCCTAAAATAGAATCATACCCTTGTGCTTTTATTTTTTCAATTGCTTTAACTAAAACACCAGTAGCTGGCTGAGAAGTTTTTGCAATGCATTTTTCATCTTTTATACGAGTAAAAACATCAACTGTTTTAATATCCACTTCATCTTGATAAGTTTGCCCATTAATTGTAATTTGTAAAGGAACAATAAAAATACCTTGATCTTCTTGTGCTCCTATTTTTAACTGGCAACCACTATCTGTAAGTATAGCTATTTTAGCCATATAATCACCTCACTGCATATATTACCACATTTATTTATAGATTGTGTAGTTTTTTGTTTTTTTAATAACCATATTTTCACTTAAAAATCATGAATTATCCCTTAATGCTTAGTTTTTGTGACTAAAAACACAATAAAAATCTGATTATCCGCTAAAACACAGTATCTATCAGCATTT
>URQL01000079.1 GCA_900550005.1 uncultured Erysipelotrichaceae bacterium | reverse complement strand
ATAATGTTTAACGACCGTCATTTCATTTTGAGTTAATGTCCCTGTTTTATCACTACAAATCACCTCTGTACACCCTAAAGTTTCAACAGCGGTTAATTTACGAATAATGACTTGTTGTTTAGCCATTTTCGTCACCCCAATAACAAGTTGGACCGTAACTACAGCAACTAATCCTTCAGGCAAAGCAGCTACAGCTAAACTAATTACCAACATAAAAGTAGAAATAAAAGAATGAATCCTGTGATCTTGTCCTTTAATAAATGAAAATACAAAGATAAAGACACAAATGCCAATAACACCTAAACTTAATTTTTACATACGATGTGATCACTCATAGAAATGCAGCCCCTAGTAAAACTAAGATCATCGGATCTGTAATTTGTTTTAAAATACGATTACCCATTGTTTTTTTTTAGCACTTTGTAATTAATTAAGTCCTTCTTTTTTTAAGTGAAGACTAGCTTCTTGTTTGCTTAATCCTTGTTTTGAACTTTGAACATCTTGAAGTGCTTCTTCTACTGTTTTTGTGTAAGATTCCATATGCCTTACATCCTTTCTTTTTAGTATATTATGCGATAAGGCTTACAGATAATCTAAGTAGTCCTAATGATCATAGTATGCCCCTTTTATTAATATTTACTAAAAAAGTGAAGAAAAGCCTAGTAGAAACTTGACTTAACTTCACTTTTTAATACTTACTAACGCATAAATTTTAAACCTTTTCACAATAAGAATTAGAACATTCTTCTAAAAATTGACGTATTCTTTCTTTTTGATTTTCAATTTGTTTGAGTTGTTCTTGTTTATAAGAATTTAATTCTCTTATTCCGCTTTCTATCGTTAATTCTAAATCTTTGATTTGACGATAAGCACGATCTAGTTTAGATTGAACCATCATATCTGAAAAGAGATTATCGATCATAAAATCAACCATCATATCAAATGACCCAATATCTAAATAGAATTCTTGATTAAAATGAACATCACTTAACTCTCTTTTAAAGGAATAAAGTAAATCATTTAAATCATTAATTTGTCTTTTAACTTCATTGATCTTTTGATATTTACCAATTCCACCAATCAAATCAGCACCTAAGATATCTGCCATTCCCCAATTTTTAGCTGCTTGCAAGGTTTTTAAAACCAAACAAATTTGGTCTAAAGCTTGATTTCCCATTTCAATGGCTCCATCACTTTCTTTAATGACAAATTTATCTCTTTCTAATTGATTTTGAAGATTTTCTAAAAGTACACGTTGCTTATCACTGAGTTTATTTTGAATATCTGCTAAAGCATCACGATAAACCATTTTAGCGTTTTTTAAAATAGATAAACGATCTTGCAAAGCGGTTAATTCATCTTGAAGGATTTGTTCTAATTTTAAACTTTCATGATAACGAAGAGAAGCAATATGTGCTTCTTCTTTTTCTTTTTCTCTAATTTTTGCCATTTGTCCTGTTACTTTATTAAACAAATTTGTAAAAGAAGAGGTATCTAACTTTTCAACATCTTCATCTTCTTTAAGCATTGCCTGATAAAGTTTGTTGACCGTATCTTGTTGGCGTTCTAATTGTGTTCGTTTTTGATCGATTTGTTTACTGATTTGTAAATATTCTTCAAATTGTTGTCTTGCTTCTTTTACATTCATGGTTTTCACCTCTAGCTATACTATAACATATTTTCCAATTTCGAGATAGTAAACAATCGCTTGAATAGAATAACCTGGATAAACTCTTTGTAAAAGTTGTTTATAATGTTCCATTTGAATACGATGATTTTCTTTTAAATAATATTCTTTCGTGTCTTTTTTTACACGATCGGTTTTGTAATCAATAATCGTTATTTGTTGATCTTTAAAACAAACAACATCAAAGATCCCATGAACCACTTGTGAGGTTGTTTCGTCTAATAGACTAAAACTTTTTTCTTTCCATACTTGATCACTCTCTAACATAAGTTTAAAAACTTCACCTTGCTTAAAGGTATCGATTTTATCTAAATAATCATAGAGTACAGCAAGTTCTTGATCATCATAAAGTCCTTTTTGGTAAAGAGAATCGATTATTTGTTTAGCTGGTTGTTCATTTAAAGGTAAATGTTCTAAAAAGCCATGCACTAATGTTCCTTTTTGTGTTGGTGATAAATCATCATTAGGTAAATCGATTTGATAACCAAAAGTCGTTGTAACTTGTTTAGCTTGTAAGGCCGTAACACTCGTTGTTTTTGAATAATGATCAAAAGTAGGTAAAGATTCTAATAGGATTGTAGGTAATTCTTCTTTAAAAGAAGGGGTATGTTTTAAAATCATCTCATTTTCTAATTCTTGTGGATTGATTAAATCCAGTGTAAACTTCGCTGCTTTAGTGTTATTGAATTGATAATCTTTTACAGATTTTAAACGAGCGATTTTCTTAAAATTACTTGCAATCTCTTCATCTTCATTTAGTATTCCTTGTTGAAGGATTTGTGGATGGCGCATTAAAGCAACTCCTACCCAATCAAGATACGTATTGGCTTTTCGTGCATTGTAGTAAAGTAAAATATGTTTATTTTTCTTACCATCATAGATTTCTGAATTTTCATTAAGTAAAACTTGATTTTGCCATTTTAAAATCGCTTCTTTTTCGCTTACCCCTGTAAGGATCAATTTTTGTGAAGCTCTCGTTAAGGCAACATAAAAGATACGCATTTCTTCATTGATGGCTTCTTCATTTTGAATACGAGCTAATAGTTTACGATAAGGATTTTCATATTCAACGATTTGGTCGATCCATTCCCCATTCATAAATTCAATCGTTTTAGCGATTCTTGGTTTAATAGCGATACCATATTGTTTATCAATGATCATCCTTTTTGTGCTATCTTGTTTATTAAAGCCTTTATCCATATTACTAACAAAAACAATAGGGAATTCTAAGCCTTTTGATTTATGAATAGTCATAAATTGAACCACATTATCACTACTTGAAATCATTTGAGCTGGTGAAGCTGCACTTTGTTTTTTAATTTTTTCACGATATTCTTCTACAATTTCATAGAGATCTTTTGTTTGTTCTAAAGATTTAAATTCTTCTATAAGTAAATCTAAATTGGCCTTTCTTTGATCACCGTTAATCAAATTTTCACAAAAAATAGTGTATCCACTTAAATCAAGAAAATCACTTAAAAAGACACTTGGACTTTTTGTATAGATTTCTTTTTGAAGTAAATCAAAGGTCTCTAAAAAGCTTTGAATTTTAGGTTCTTGAACTTGTTCTTGGTAAAGTAATAAAGCTTCATAAACACTTTGATCTTGAACTTGTTTACGGATCGTCGTTAACATTTGTTCATCAAAATGACTAAATAAATAAGGTGCACGTAAGAAAGAAACAAAAGCCACATCATCATTTGGTTGTAAAATGGCACGAAGACTTGTAATCACATTCATTACTTCAACTGCATTTAAAAAGCCTTGTGATAAAACAATGTGGTTAGGGATATGGTATAAATCAAAGACTTTTTTGAAGGTTAAAAATAGTGTTGTACTACGCATTAGAACGACAATATCTTTGTATTCAATTGGTCGATTATCCCCACTAAATGTTTTTAAGCTACTTTCTTGCATTAATTTTTTAATTTTTAAAGCCACTAAATGTGCTTCATATTCTCCTTCATTTAAATCACCTAGTTGGTCACGATCAATCAATAACACTTCTGTGTCAAAACGATGTTCATTTTCAATACGCTCATCTACTTTTAAAGTGGTTGCTTCGAGTTCATCTAAACTTTTACATCCTTCTTTTCTTAAATAATCATAATTAAGTTGACTAGAATCATCATGTAAGTATTCTAATCCACCGACTTGAGAGTCCATGATTTGATTAAAAATATAGTTCACACTATCTAAGACAATTTTATTTGAACGATAATTATAATGTAAATCAATTCTTCTTGTTTTCGTTTTTAAGCTATCTTGTTCATTTAAAGAAAAAGTGTCATATTTTTCTTTAAATAATTGTGGATCTGCTTGTCTAAAACGATAAATCGATTGTTTCATGTCGCCTACTCGAAAAGAAATAATTGCAGGTTGCTTATAATCTTTGATTAAAGAAATGATTGTTTCTTGAATTTGATTGGTATCTTGGTATTCATCGATCATAATTTCTTTTAATTTAGAATAAAGTAAAGAAGCTATAGGGTAATCTTTTTGAAGTAATTGGATCGTATTTTGTTCAAGATCATTAAAATCTAATACTCCTAATTCTTGTTTTTTTAATTGATAAGCTGTTTTAAAACGGTAAACTAAACCATGATCACCTAAAAGTTTATCAATTACATAATAAGATTCTTTTAAAAGCATTTTAAAATCATCTTCATTTTCAGGTAAATACGTTTTCGCTAAATCGAGGTAACCTTTCGTTACTTTACTTTTTTTCGCATTAAATTCTTTTTGATAAGGTTTCGTATCATCATCCCACTTGATTGTATAGCTTTTTTCCATTGGTCTAAAAGAGACTTGACGGAAATGATCGTAGGATAAATAATCTTGTTTTAATAATTTGAAACGTTCTTCAATGTAGTTATACATCATTTCTACCGGTACAGGTAAAGCTTGTGCTTTTTCTGTTTGTTCTTCAGGTCTTTCTAAAAAATCTTGAATATGATGAGTACTAGCAAAGGTTTCTAATTCGATTAAATCGTTATAACTCGCGATGGTTTGATTTTCTAGTAAACGTTTAATTTGGGGAAAGTTTTTCCAATGGGTAAAGTCTTGATCACTGTTGACATAATCATCATATACCTTAGTTTTGATTTCTTGAACATAGCCTTGTACATCATCAATAGAGTGAATGATTTCATAAAGATGCATCATCATGGATTTAAAGTTTTCAAAATGCATATCATTATAATATAAAGAAATAAAGTCTTTAAATTCTTTTTCTTGGATCCAATTTTCAATACATTCATCCAATACTTCGTATTTAATTAAGGTTGGATCACTTAAAATCTCAAACCCGGGTTCTACACCTATCAAGTAACCGTATTTTTTTAATAATTGACTACAAAAGCCATGGAAGTTTGTGATATAAGCATAAGGTATTTTTTCTTTTTGTTTTAATAAGTGTTCGTATTGATCTTGAGGAAGATCTTTTTTTAATTCATCTTCGATTGCAAACAATAATCTTTGTTTCATTTCTGCAGCTGCTGCTTGTGTAAAGGTTAAAACTAAAAATTCATCAACCGAATAATGATCTTCCATAATCAAAGACATGATACGACTAACTAAGATTTTTGTCTTTCCACTTCCAGCCGGTGCAGAAACAAGAATACTGACTCCTCTAGTATTAATGGCTAAAGCTTGATCATCATTAAAAGGACTAATCATCTTCATTCCCCCCCAATCTTTCTAACATTTCTTTTTTAACGACATATTCAATTTCTCGATTTTCATTATAGAAAGCATCTTTTAAACAGATATGAGCGTAATCACAATAAGTACATGGATTAACTAATTGATTAATATTTGTTTCTTTAGAATGACTTGGTTCAATAGCAATGTTCGCTTGATGATAGATTTCATCAATAATTTGATCCACTCTTTCATTAACTAAGCAAATCAATTCTTTAAACGCTTCTTTGTTTAATAAGTTTCCACTATATCCTTTTTTGGATTTCACATACTTATAATTAGCAATCACACTTGGATCATTAGCGATATCTAAGTTTTGTAAAACTTCTTCATCACTTACAATGTACCCTTCTTGTTTGTAACTATTAATAATATCGCTCGCTTTTAAAGCTTCATCTAAGTGGTAATGTTCACATTTCACAATTCTTTGTTTGGTATTAAAATACAATACCCCACCTAATTCTTTTTGTGTATCGAAAGATAACATATCTAAATAAACAAGCATTTGCATATTAAACCCTAAAGTCGCTAAACATAAATCTAAAGCTTTATCACTTGATTTATAATCATTGACCATAATGTAATCTTTAAATTGATTAGCACGATCCACTCTGCCTTGGACTTTGACATCTGCATGACTTCTCTCACTCCATTGTTCATGACTACTTAATTTAAAGTTTGAAATCGATGCTTGGTAAAGTAAAATTTTGACTGTATTAAAAACATCATGTAAAAGTTTATTAAAGAAATATTTTCCCGAACTATTGAAAGTTTTATCTTGCATTTTTTGACTGGCAAAATGATAAATCAAAACAAATAAAGTTTGATCTTCTAAATTAAGTTCATGATGGCATATTTGTTTATAAATAAATTGTTGGTAATCACTTTCTACATCTTCAATCCCCATATCCACTAAATACTGATCAATCGTCTTATTACCACCAATTAAATCACTAAAGAAATCCAATAAATCATGGACTAAAGTACCAAAATCATTGGCTTTTAATTTTTGTTCTTGCCAAGGATAAATTTTAAGTCCATAACGTAAGAAATATTTAAATGGACAGCCATTATACGTTTCTAGTTCACTGATGGAAGTTAAATTACGTTGATCTTTTTGAATCAATTGCAAATAATCTTCTTTATTAATGGCTTTAGGTTGATTACGTGATAGTGTATAATCTTCAACTAATTGATGTAAGGGAAGAAGTTTCTCTTGATCATAATGGTACAATAAATCTTTAGAAGCATTAAAAGTCGTAATGTCTTGATCATGACGTTTAAAAGAAACAACTATTTCTTTACGTGCAAATAAACGTTTTAAAGCTAAATATAAACTAGATGCCAATAAATCATCCCCATTTAATGTTCCTGTAGGATAGCTTAAATAATAAGTCGCACCTAAGCTAAAGAGCTTATACCATTGTAAGTATTGATTTTCAATTTGAATAAAAAGATCTTCTCCTAAGTTCATTCCACTATTTTGTAAATAAAGCATTTCATCTTGAAGTAAAAATCCATGATCCGATGGAATCATCGGGAAACTACCTTCATTACATCCTAAAATATAGTAATAATCTTTTGTTGGTAAAAATTCATCAATCGAAAATAAGTCTATTCCATCTTGATCCTCATTTTCTTTTGGTTTGGTTACTTGCCATAGTTTAAAGAAGAGTTCACTGTATATTTTATTATCAATTTCAATAGGGTATTTAAATTCATCTAAAAAATGCATTAAATTGGAAATTACACTACCAATTTCTTCAAGGTAAGCTTTCGTCATTATTTCCCAGGAAATAAGAAATTCTTCTAAAACTTGACTTTTTTCATTCAAGGTATCAACTTTTGTAAATCTTTGGACAAAAAAATCGTATTCTTTCTTTTTCTCTAACATGCCTTCATAACTTATCGTTCCTTGACTGATCCATTGTTTTTCCAATTGAATAATTAAAGAATAAGGCAAAGCATTTTTTAATAAGCCAGTACGTTCTATTTTGAATAAATAACCAAAATCTTGTTTTTGAATATAAGCAAATAAATACTTCATCAATTGGTAAACAGGATGATAATTCATAGAAACTGAATTAGCGTAGTTTAAAACCAAATCATGATTTACAAATTCGTTTTGAATTTGTGG
>URQL01000078.1 GCA_900550005.1 uncultured Erysipelotrichaceae bacterium | reverse complement strand
TATTTTATCATTTAAAGTTAACTTATTTACCACCTTGTATTCATCATAAAAATCTTTGATCATTTCAGGATGACGATAAAGTAATTTATACCATTTAGGATGGTAACGTAAATAAGCTAAATAACTTGGATTACGAATTAATTCATAAAAAACAGCATGCCTCATCGTAATTGATCCTTATAAAAAGAATTTTTTGAATCAGATTTATCCGTCATACTTACGACAATATTTAATATTTTTTGTAATCCATCTAAGCTTTTTTCTAATGCTTGTAAATCAATGTTTTTTATAATATAGAAAATTTTATTTAAATCTAATCCTTCATTTTCAACTTTAGAATTTTCATAAGATTTAAATAACTGATCCTCTTTTCCATATAAACAATAAATTTCATAAATCTGTTGCCATGTGTATTTTCCGTTTAAAACATCACTTCGAATACTAGGAATTGTTTTAATAAATTGTTTAAATTCCTCTAATTTTTCCATTCCAATCACCTAGTTTAATCTATGCTTAACTTCTTAATTTTGTGCTAGTTCTCTTGCCAATTTATTTTCCCTTGATATCAAAGCTTGAGCAACACCAATAGCAAAAAAAGCAGACAAAATACTCGAACCCCCAGCTGAAACAAACAACAAAGGTACTCCTGTCATTGGAATAAGTCCTGAAACACCACCAATATTAATAAACAAATGTAAGAAAAAATAAGATGCAATCCCTGTTAAAATAATCGTTGTTTTAGGATCTATTGCTTTTCTTGCATAAGACAATAGTCTAAAAATAATAATAATATAAGGAATCACAATTAGCGCCAATCCAAATATACCTAATTCTTCAAAAATAATACTTGAAATAAAGTCATTATGAGCTTCAGGGATATATCCAAATTTTTGTGTTGAATTACCTAGTCCTACACCAAATAAACCACCATTTGTAATTGCAATCAAGGCATTGGCTACTTGTAAAGACTCACCTGTTACATCAACAAGTGGATTAAGCCAAGTTATAAAACGTGACTTCATGTAACCTTTAATAATAAATTGAAACCACAATGGTGATGTAATTAAAACAATAAACAAAAGGCCTACCATCCACCCTTGAAAACGACTATATAGTTTATCTCTTGCTGTAAAAAAACTCATTAAACAAATCAACAAAGTAATAATAGCTGTTCCCTTATCACTTTGTAAAATCGCAACAATTAAAATTTCTGTTGCAATCACAACAAGAGGTTTAATATAACATTGATTTATATGTCTTTTCTTTGCTTCTTCATAGCGCTGCGCTGATGAATAAGTATACATATTACGAATCGGATATTTTTTGGGCATATCCACAAAAAAATAGGCTAATAATAAAACTAACAAAATCTTACAAAATTCGGATGGCTGTAAAGTCATTCCTAATGGAAGTCCTCGAATCCAAGCACGTGACCCTTTTTCTGCAGGCCATGCTAAACAAATAAGTAAGGATCCAACAATACAGCAAAAAAAAGTAAACCATGTATTTTTGTTTATTAAAGAATTTGTATATAAACGAGATACAATAATCATAATAATTAAACCAATTAGACTAAATCCAATTTGTTTAATAATATTTAATATCGCCCATTTACTTCCATAAGTAGTAGCTGCACCGATAGATGCCGATCCAACCATCACAATACCTAAAATAGACAAGACAAGAACAGATAAAAAAATCAAACGATCTTGAGATTTATATTTTTTCATTTAGACATCTTTATAAAATCAAGTTCTTTTGCTTTTTTCATTGTTTCATAAATAGAGTATCCAGAAACATCTTTAAACTTTTTATCATATTGTTTTTCTAGTGACTTACTATCTACGATTTTTTTAAATTCACGATAATGACTCATTAATTCTTTTTTATCTATTCCTTCTTCATAAGCTTTTTCAATACAATTGTAAAAATTAATTACAACTACAATTTCATCCATTGACCAATCTGTATCAAAAGGATATTCATAATCCATATTTATCACCCACATGTATTCTACTACAAAATTTCTTTTGAATAAAGTCATTTGGGTATTTATCCACACATTTTGTAAGGATTTGAATAAGATAAATTGAAGGGAGGCAAAAGAAAATGAACTGCGGTTACAATTATAGTGGGTGTGGATGTCAAAGCTTCTATACACCTTATAGCTTTTATCCTGCAACGTATGGTTGTTCTGGATTTGGTGGATACGGTTTAAATAGTTGTGGTTTTGGTGGCGGATCAAGTTGGTTTGCGATCGTCCTTGTTGTTTTCTTATTATTAATTATTTGTGGATGCACTAAAATTTGCTAAGGGACTTCCCTTAGCACTTTTTATTTGTTAAAATAAATTACGGAGGTGTTCGAGATGATTACAATGAAAGATATTATTGATGACTCTCATGAAGTATTAAGACAAAAATCGATAGAAGTTCCTCTTCCTTTATCAAAAGAAGACCATGATTTGCTTATGTCAATGTATGAATTTCTAGAAAACTCACAAGATGACGAAATTGCTGAAAAATATGGATTAAGACCTGGTGTAGGGATTGCCGCTGTACAACTTGGTGTATTAAAAAGAATGTGTGCCATTTTAATTCAAGATTATAATGAAAATGGTGAAGTAATCGACAAAGTCGCTTATGCCCTTGTTAATCCAAAAATAATTTCTTATACACCTAAACTTGCTTATTTAAAAGCTGGTGAAGGATGCTTATCCGTTAATGAAGATCATCAAGGTTTTGTTCCTAGACATGCTAAAGTAACAATTAAAGCTTATGATTTATTAACAGATCAAGAAGTAACCATTGTTGCAAGAGGCTATCATGCCATTGTTTTCCAACATGAACTTGATCATTTTGAAGGAAAATTATTCTACGATTACATAGATAAATATCATCCATTTTTAGCAAAACCAAATGCAATGGAAATAGAATAAAGATGTATCTTTTTACAGCTACATCTTTTTTTCTATGCTCAATCTTAAATACGCTCTTTTTGCTTGTCGAGCTAAATAACGACGAATCAAAATACGCACATGTTCCCAATTAATAAGTGATAAAATACAAGGGAGTACCAAAGTCATCATAATTAAAAATACAAATAAACGTAATGCATCAAAATCCATAATTCATTCTCCTTTTCCAATAGTATTGAATTTATATTAATTTTATACATTTTTCTTGAACAATTAAAGTTTACAACTTTGTTTATCCATTGTCAATGGATTTTATGCATTTTATTTCATGATATATGAATATTAAATTGCTTATTTTCTATTTTATGCTATAATATCAAGTAGAAAAGGATGTGGAAAATATGTTTAAAGACCAATTAAAAAAAGCAAGAATAAAAAATAAAATGACCCAAGCCGAGATGGCAAGATATCTTAATATAAAAAATACAACCATCAGCAACTGGGAAAAAGGCATTAGTAAACCTGATTTAGATACACTTGAAAAGATATGTCATTTGCTCAATGTAGATGCAAATTACTTCTTTAATCTTCCTTCATCCCAATTTACATTTTCACTAGAAGAACAAGAATTTGTAAAAAAATTTCGTGAAATAGATCAAATCAGTCAAAATATCTTAACCTATACTTTAGAACAAGAACATCAACGTTGTCTAGTTAATGATCACTCATTCGTTCCTGATCACTACATTGACTGCTATCCGCGTTTAGCAAGCTGTGGTCCAGGTGAATATCTTTTTGATTCAATTCCTAGTGAACCTCTTGGTGTAAGTAAAGATTGTACAGCCGATTTTGCTGTTGGAATCAATGGTAACAGTATGGAGCCAACTTATTATGACGGTCAAACCGTTTTAATAAAAAAACAAAATCAAATTCAAATCGGTGAAATTGGTCTTTTTGTTATTGATGGTGAAGCTTACATAAAACAACTTGGTAAAAATAAATTGATTTCTCACAATAAAAATTATGATGACATTCATTTTAATGAAAACATGAATATCCTTTGTGTTGGTAAAGTATTAGGCGCCTTACAAAACTAAAAAAAATCATAAAGCATTTTGCCTTATGATTTTTTTTCTTAATTCATCCATTCAAATTCAAAATCTAGAATACGAACATAATTTCCATCTTGGATTCCTGCCATACGTAAAGCTTCATCCAATCCTAAATGACGCATTTTTAATGCAAAACGTTTAAATGCATCATCTGATGTAAAGCTTGTCATCGATACAATTTTTTCAATTTTTTCACCTGTTACTTCGAATACCCCATTACCTAAATTATGAATGTTAAATTCAGGTTGTGAATCCCCTTCGAATGTATAAAGTACACTATTTTCTTGAATTTCTTCATCACTCATAGCAAATTCAGGCGTATTTTCAAGTAAATCGGCAATACGATAAAGTGGTAAATCTAAACCATCATGGGTAATGGCACTAATAGGGAAGATCTCAACTTCATCTCCTACAACTTCTTTAAAGCGCGCTAAGTTTTCCTCAGCTCCTTCTAAATCCATTTTATTAGCAATAACAATTTGTGGTCTTTCTAATAAACGATATTTATATTGACCAAGTTCGTCATTAATAATACGGTAATCTTCAACAGGATCTCTGCCTTCACTTGCTCCCATATCAATAACATGAACGATAACACGACAACGTTCGATATGACGTAAGAATTGATGACCTAATCCCTTACCTTGACTTGCTCCTTCAATTAATCCAGGTAAATCTGCCATAACAAAAGAACGCCCATCTTTTGCTTGAACAACACCTAAATTAGGAACAATCGTTGTAAAATGATAATCTGCGATTTCTGGTCTTGCTCTTGAAACAACAGATAAAAGTGTTGATTTCCCTACAGAAGGGAATCCCACCAAACCAACATCAGCTAATAATTTTAATTCACAAATTAGATTGAATTGTTCTCCAGGTTCTCCTCTTTCACAAATAGTTGGAGCAGGGTTACGACTTGTTGCAAAACGGGCATTTCCGCGTCCACCACGTCCACCTTTAGCAATAACAACGCGTTGTTTATCTTGTGTCAAATCGGCCATTACTGCACCCGTATCCGCATTTGTGATCATTGTTCCTACTGGAACACGAATAATAATATCTTCAGCGCTGGCACCAGCCATTTTTTTAGCCATTCCATTGGCACCATTACGTGCCTTATATTCACGTTTAAAACGAATATCAAGTAAAGTGGACATTGAAGTTGTAGCTTCGAAAATGACGCTTCCTCCTTTTCCACCATCACCACCAGCAGGTCCTCCTTTTGGTACATGGGCTTCACGACGGAAGGCAACAACACCATCGCCACCCTTACCTGCTTGAACAAAAACTTTTGCTTTATCAATAAATTGCATACTTTCACCTCGATTCAAATTTTATTGTTCCCAAGCTTTAAAAAAAAATCCCAAAGTAGGGATTTTCATTAAGCTACAGGATAAACAGATACTTTCTTTTTGTTTTTTCCTAATCTTTCAAATTTAACAACACCATCAACTTTTGCAAATAAAGTGTCATCTCCACCTTTACCTACATTAGTACCTGGATGGATTTTAGTTCCTCTTTGTCTGTAAATGATTGATCCAGCTGTACAAACTTGACCATCTGATAATTTAGCTCCTAATCTTTTTGATTCAGAGTCACGACCGTTTTTAGTTGATCCAACCCCTTTTTTAGAAGCGAATAATTGTAAATCTAATTTTAGTAACATACATTACACCTCCTGAATAGATATATAATTAGAATAACTTTCATGAATTGTTTTTAATTGAACTACCAAGGTCTCTAGTATAACTTGTAATTCATGATTCAAACAATCCTTTATAAATACATCTACATTTCCCGGTTCGATTTGATAGTCACATTTAGCAATCAATCCAAATTGATCGATCGCATTTAATCCACCAATTAAAATCGAACTTACGCCAGCACATACAATATCTTTTCCATATTGATCAAACAATGCATGTCCTGATGCAGAAATTTGACTTATTAAATTATTTTCGCGTTTAATACAAACTTTAATCATGATTAAGCATTGATTGCTTCAATAACTAATTTTGTATAAGGTTGACGATGACCTTGTTTTTTATGATAATGTTTTTTAGGATTATATTTGTAAATAATCACTTTCTTTTCTTTACCATGTTTTTCTACTTTAGCTGATACAGTAGCACCTTCTACATAAGGAGCACCAATTTTTGTTTCATCTCCACCTACGAATAATACTTTATCAAAAGTATAAGTTTCTCCAGCTTCAACATCTAATTTTTCAACATAAATTTCTTGACCAGCTTCAACTTTTAATTGTTTTCCACCTGTTTCAATTACTGCGAACATTTAACGCACCTCCTAATTTTATTTCTCTAAGACTCGCCAACAAAGGCAGCAGAACTTTAATACCTTATATGTGCGGTTGTAGCTAGAGGTCTACAACATGAAATAATATATCATAATTTAATTCAAATGTAAATAAATTTATCTCATTTTTTCCCTACTTTTTCGACTTTTTTATTATATAAATTAACATACGGACGGTAATAAGAATACCCTGGATTAAACTTTATTTTTTTATAAATAACAAAGCGATTACGATAAAATAAAAATAAACGATAAACTAAATCTCTTTGCATATAAAGATGAACTTGTAAGTAGGCAAGATACCCAAATATAAAATAAGTATTGATCATTAAATAATGGTAAACAACTCCAAGATAAATAATCATTGATAAAACAGCCATGATCGTTAAAGTTAAACGATAAGGAAATATAAAACTAAGTATTCCTAAAAAAATTCGATAACCATCTAAAGGATAAATGGGAAGCAAATTAAACAAAGCCATTTTTAAATTAAAATCACAAGCATAATAATAATTTAAATACCCCAACTTACTTTTAAACGTCACTAAAACAAAATAAATGAAAATATGACTTAAAGGACCACTAATAGCTACCAAAACTTCTTTTAAGACAGCATATTGTCCATAATAAGGCATTTGTAAATAAGCTCCAAAAGGATAAATAACCATCCTTTCAACTTTAAACTTATAAAAAGAAGCCATCCATAGATGACTTAATTCATGAATAATCACAATACTTAAACTAATCAAAAAATATTTAATGTACCCACTAAGTAATGCAATAAAAAAATAAATCCAACAAAACCAATGAATCTTAAAAAATTTTCTTAGCTTCATCATAAGAAATTTCTTTTCCGTGATCATCAAAAATCAAAATAACTTGACTGTCATAGCTACCAATCAAATCCCCTGGATGTAAATAATCATACAAATTGATTTCAATATTATCCAATAAACCATAGGTCGTTTTAATCCCACTTTTTCCTTGAACAATCAGGTATTTTCCAAGTAGATCTTGCTCACTTATTTCAATAACCGTTCCCTCTTCTAAAGCCACAACTTCATTAGATGAACTTGTATAAAGATTTTTTTCTACCCACTCATAATTTTGAATTTGATTAACAACTAAACTCGTTTCTTGTTCATTTTTAAAATAAGGATCAAACAATTTAGAAACAGTTGTACTAATAGGTAACTTCGTCCACTCAGTAAGTATATGATTGTAATTGTTTTGTAAATAAGTGCTCATTTTTATTCCTGTTTTTACACTCACAATAAATAAAACCAAACA
>URQL01000077.1 GCA_900550005.1 uncultured Erysipelotrichaceae bacterium | reverse complement strand
TAACCCTCTTTATTTATGACAATGCGTCTTGGTTGATTCAAAATACCGATGTTAGTATTGCTAAAACGGGGAAAGTATCTCTTTATGAAGATGGCATCATTTTATATCCTGAAGATGGCAGTGCAAGTTTAACGCTTGTTTTAGATTTTGAAGGGGATCTAGTTGATAATGAAACAGGCTATTTCTTTGAATTTGTAAACTAGAGATGAGGTGGTTTTATGGATGAGTTAAGTAGATCATTACAAAGACAGAATCGATTTAAATCAATTGCTAAGGTTATTAAATGGCTAGGAATTTTACTAGGTTTAGGAGGATTAATGATCAATCTAACGTCGATGGCATTAATTGGTTTAACTCTTTTTCTAATAGGAAGTTATAAAGAATCAAAACATCAAGATCAAATGCAAAATCAAGTAGCAAGTACCATCATTGATGATTTATTAAAAAAAGAATTTAGTGATGTTCAATACCCTTTTCAAGGTTCTTTACCGGTAGCTAAATTATCTTGGACTTTAAACTTAGAAGGAGATTATGTTAGAAAAAGTCAATCTATCTACGCCACTTACTTAAACCATTCTTTTGAATTAAGTAATTATACATTAGTAAAAGAAGAGGATTATTATAATGAAGAGACGAACATGTGGGAAAAAATGCGAAAGGAAATGAACCATGGACAATGTTTGATTGGACATTTTACGACATCAATCACTTGTCCAATTAAAATTAGTCCCCGTAAAAAATCTTTCTTTCCTTCAAAAGGAATTTTAATGAATGAAGAAGAATTTGATCGTTTATATAAAGTGGAATGTGACGATGAAAGTCAAGTAGCTAAGGTACTTACTTTAGCACGAATGGAAGAGCTGATTCATTTTAGACAAAATGAATCTAAAAAAATCTATCTTAGCTTCTTTGAAACGGGTGAATTTTATTTCATTGTTGAAACAAAAGAAAATTTATTTGATTTAAATCGCCAAACAGATCCATTCTATTTAAAAAATAAATTTTTAAATGAGTTGGATTGGTATAAGAATGTCCTTGGTGAGTTTTGTAAATGACTTTTCAATTAGCTTGTTTAATTTTTATTGTTTCACTTATTGGTTTAAAATGGAATTATCAAAAACGAAAAAAGACATTCTTTCATCTACTTACAACACTTGTATTTGTTTTAATCAATGTATTTTGTTTACTTTATATACTAGCAACACTATTCTTTGTTCATTCTATTCCATAAAAAAAGTCGAACGCATTTGTTCGACTTTTAATATTAATAGTTTTTAGCTTGTAATTCAAAATAAGATTGAGGATGATTACATACTGGGCATACTTCAGGTGCTGTTTCACCCACATGGATATGTCCACAGTTTAAACATTTCCATACAACAACTTCACCTTTTTTAAAGACTTTTCCTTCTTCAATATTTTTAAGTAATTGTAAATAACGTTCTTCATGTTCTTTTTCAATTTTACCTACTTCTTCAAATAAGAAAGCAATATCATCAAATCCTTCTTCTCTTGCTTCTTTTGCGAATGTTTCATACATGTCTGTCCATTCGTAGTTTTCACCAGCTGCAGCATCTTTTAAGTTAGAAATTGTATCTTTAATACTTCCACCATTTAATAATTTGAACCACATTTTAGCGTGTTCTTTTTCATTACCTGCAGTTTCTTCAAAAATATTAGCGATTTGTACATATCCTTCTTTTTTAGCTTTGCTTGCATAATAAGTATACTTATTTCTTGCTTGAGATTCACCTGCAAATGCGATTTGTAAATTTTGTTCTGTTTTTGTTCCTTTAATATCTTTCATTATAACTACCTCCATTTCTATTATTATTGTCTACCTTTGTAAATTAAATGTCAAGGAATGTACAATTCTTGAAAAAAGTATTTCTTTTTATACGTGTAAACGCTATAATAAAGTTAAAGGTAACAAAAAAAGCTACCAAAGTAGCTTTTACGTCATCTAAATGACACGAAATTCGTATTTAGGTATAAACCTTATTTTAACTTGTTGTGTTAATTTGAACAGGGATGTCTGTTAGAGGGGCTTCTTAGAAATAATTCTAAGAGGTCTTTTTTTGGTTGAAATATATTGACGAGTTATAAGTTACTTGATACTATGGAAAAGATGTGGAAAAAGGGGGAGTTTGTTTGGAACAAAAACAAAATAAGATGGGTTATATGCCTGTGAGTAAATTATTAATATCAATGTCTTTACCAATCATGATTTCAATGCTTGTTCAAGCATTATACAATATTGTGGATAGTATCTTTGTTGCACAACTTGGAGAAGAAGCTTTAGCAGCAGTATCTTTAGCGTTTCCCATTCAATCGATTATGATTTCTGTGGCTGTAGGAACGGCTGTAGGGTTAAATTCACTTATTTCTAGACGATTAGGAGAACATCGTTATGATGAAGCGAATTTATCGGCAACGCATGGGATTATTTTAGCGATTGTAAGTTCTTGTATTTTTATTATATTTGGGTTATTCTTTTCTAAAGTTTATTTTAGTGCTTTTTCTAACCAAAGTGATATTATTCGTATGGGTTCTACCTATATTTCAATATGTACGATTTTTTCAATAGGTATATTTTTACAAGTTACATCAGAAAGAATTATGCAATCTGCTGGGATCACGATTTATAATATGATTACGCAATTAGTAGGAGCAATTTCGAATATTATTTTAGATCCAATTTTAATTTTTGGTTTATTTGGTTTACCTAAGTTTGGTATTGCAGGAGCAGCAATGGCTACTGTGATTGGTCAAATTATAGCTATGGTATTATCTTTATATTTAAATTATAAAAAAAATAAAGAAGTTCGTATTCATTTTAAAGGATTTAAATTTGATATTTATGTAGTGCAAGAAATTTATCGTGTAGGAGCACCAAGTATCGTTATGCAATCGATTGGTTCTATTATGACAATGGGATTAAATATGATTATTGCTTCAAGTCAAGCAGCTATTTCTGTTCTTGGTGTTTATTTTAAATTAAATAGTTTTATTTTTATGCCTGTGTTTGGTTTGACAAATGGAATGATCCCTATTTGTGCTTATAACTTTGGTGCTAAACAAAATGATCGTGTTTTAGCTGCTGTTAAAGATGCTTTAATTTATGCAGCAATCATTTTAACTACAGGAATGTTTATCTTTTTAGCTATCCCAGATAAGTTATTAATGATGTTTAATGCTTCTAGTGAAATGTTAAGAATTGGTGTACCTGCTTTAAGATTTATTTCTTTATCTTTCCCATTAGCTGCTGTAGGTATTGTATTATCTTCTTTATACCAAGCTTTAGGTGAAGGAATTTATAGTTTGATTATGTCTGTATGTAGACAATTATTAGTTATTTTACCAGTAGCTTATATTTTAAATAAATTATTTGGTTTAACCATGCTTTGGGCTTCTTTTGCGATAGCTGAAGTGGTTTCTTTATTCATTTGTTTGTATTTATTTAAACGCTGTTATAATAAACACTTGAAAAAAATCAATTAATGTAATAAATTGTCTTTACTTTTTTTAGAATTGTGATATATTAGTAGTCGACTGATAAGTCTAGGGGTTGCAATGCTTAATAGTAATCTAGTGGAGGTCGAAAGCCTAGGAAGTTAGATGAAAGGAAACATTGCCGAAGTGGTTACGTCAAAGTAACTGCTGGGGTTATATCGAATAGGTATAGCACTGTCTTAATAACTGCCGTTATTAAGGAGCACTACTTGGCACTAAGATATCGAAATTTTTTAATGTCTTTATGCAAGTAGGCTAAAGACATTTTTTATTTATATAAGGAGAGAGTTTATGGAAAAGAAAAAATTTAAAATGCCTCATACCTACGTAATTATTTTTGCTATGGTAGTTTTATCTTTTATTCTTGCTAATGTTGTACCTGCGGGGGAATTTAACCGTATTACAACTGAAACAGGAAAAACAATTGTAGAAGCTGGATCATTCCACTATATTGATAAGATTGGTTTAAGCTTATTTGATATGTTTGTTTCAATTCAATTAGGATTTATTGATGCGGGACAAATTATCTTCTTTATTGTATTTGCTTATGCATTTGTTTATATGTTACTTAAAAATGGTACATTTGATGCTGTAGTAGGTGCAACACTTAGAAAAGTAGGGGATCGTATTGAATTAATTATTCCTATTTGTATGATTGCCTTTGGTGTACTTGGTAGTACAATGGGTCTTTTTGAAGAAACGTATGGTTTATTACCTGTCTTTATTTCAATTGCAATTGCTTTAGGATATGATGCTATCTTAGGGGGATCAATTGTTTATATCGCTGTTGCTGTTGGTTTTGCTTCAGCAACAATCAACCCATTTACAATTGGGATTGCTCAAGAAGTAGCTGGTGTTGAATTATTTTCGGGGTTAGGTTATCGTATTATTTGTTTTATCGTGTTTATGTCTATCGCTATTATTTATGTATGGCGTTATGGTAAAAAAGTAAAAGCTGATCCAACTAAATCATTATTATATGGTGAACATATGGAAATTATGGAAACGTCTAGTAAAGAAGAAATGATGGCTACAAAATTTACATTAAGACAAAAATTATCTTGTTTATGTTTTGTGGGAACAATTGCAATGTTATTAATTGGAACAATCAAACTTGGTTGGTATATCGATCAAATCGCTGGGTTATTCTTCTTAATGATGATCGTTGTTGGTTTAATTTCAGGATTTACTCCAAGTCAAATTGCAGACTACTTCATTGAAGCTGCTAAAGATATGATGTTTGGAGCATTAATTTGTGGATTAAGTCGTACAATTCCAATTATTATGCAAAATGCTTGTATTATTGATACAATTGTTTATTATTTATCATCTGGATTACAAAGCTTTACTGGCTATTTAAGTGGAGTAGGAATGTTATTTGTTCAAAACATTATCAACTTCTTCATCCCATCAGGTGGAGGTCAAGCTTTAGTTACAATGCCTATTTTAGCTCCAGTTGCTGAAATGGTTGGCTTAAATAGACAAATTGCAGTTTTAGCTTTCCAATTTGGAGATGGTTTCTCAAATATTTTTTGGCCAACATCTGTATTTACAATGTGTGGTATTATGGGTATGCCAATTAATAAATGGTATAAATTTGTTACACCATTATTTGGATTATTATTTATTGCAGAAATCGTATTACTCGTTATTGCGATTATGATCGGTTATTGTTAGGAGAAAAAATATGGAACTTAAAGAACTTGTTTATAAAACAGCAGATGAATTATTAGAAGAAATGAAAGAAGTAAATGATTATATTTATGCTCACCCAGAACTTGGGTTACAAGAATATGAATCAACAAAATATTTAACAGATAAAATCGCTAGTCAAGGATTTGAAGTGACTTATCCTTACTGTGGTTTAGACACTGCTTTTAGAGCAGAGTTAAAATGTGGAGATGGACCTAAAGTGGCTTTCTTAGCTGAATATGATGCTTTACCAGGATATGGTGAAAACAAAGATCAAAATGGTCATGCTTGTGGTCATAACTGGATCGCTGCTTCTACTTATGGAGCAAGTATTGTATTAGCTAAACTAAAAGATCATTTTAATGGAACAATTGTTTATTTAGGAGCACCAGCTGAAGAAACTTATGGTGGTAAATGTGATTTAGTAAATCAAGGTGCTTTTGATGACATTACAGCTGTATTTCAAATGCACTTAGGAGCTGAAAACAATTTAGCCGTTAATACTTTAGCTATTGATTCTTTAGAATTTACATTTGCTGGAAAAGCAGCACATGCTGCTGCTTATCCTCATTTAGGAATCAATGCATTAGATGCAGTACAATTAACTTATGCTGGAATCAATGCATTACGTCAACATATCTTACCAAGTTCACGTATTCATGGTATTATCACAAAAGGCGGTCAAGCTGCTAACACAGTACCTGATTTAGCTCAATGTCAATTCTATATTCGTGCTACAAAACGTGAATATTTAAATGAATTAACTCAAAAGATAATCAACTGTGCTAAAGGTGCTGCTTTGATGACAGGTGCTACTTTATCTTATCGCAATTTTGAAAACTCTTATGATGATTTAGATAACAATAAAAAATTAGTAGCTATCTCTAAAGCAACTTTAGAAGACTTAGGCGTGCATGATTTTATTGAAGATGATCGTGACGCAGCTGGTTCAAGTGATATTGGTAACGTATCTCATGCATGTCCTACATGTTATATTGAATTAGATACAAACGCGAATCCACCTGCTTATGCACATAATGAAGACTTCTTAGAATGTGTAACAGGACCATTAGCTTATCATAATTTAGCTGTAGCTTCTAAAACAATGGCTTACAGTGCTTTACAAGTTTTATTAGATCCAAGTATTGTTGAATAGTAAAAGAGTGGAAATTTCCACTCTTTTTTCTTGTCTTATTTACTCTAAAATAAGATTAAGATGAATGAAGATGAAATAAAATGTTTAACTATCGACAAATTGAATCTAAAGATAATAAGGGAATTGCCAATATTATTCGTAAAAATTTAGAAAAATATCAACTAGATATTCCTGGTACAGCCTATTATGATCCTCAACTTGATTCGTTAAGTAACTATTACCATGACTCTAAAGATCGTATTTATTTTGTAGTGTTGAATAAGTTAAATCAAGTAGTAGGTGGTATTGGCATTGATCGATTTGAAGGTATACCTGATTCCGCTGAAATTCAAAAGCTTTATTTAGATGATTCTATGAAAGGAAAAGGCTATGGTAAAGCGTTAATGCTGATAGCGACAAATTGGGCTAAGGAAGCAGGTTATAAACAACTTTATTTAGAAACACATCATAATCTTAAAGCAGCAATTGGTTTATATGAAAAATTGGATTTTAATTTGATCTCTAAGCCTAAAAGTGTTGTGCATGAAATAATGGATCGATTTTATTTAAAGAAAATTTAAATAATATTGGAGGAAGTAAAGGGGCAAATTATACAAACAGTTATTTCATGGATAGGGTGGCTTACACCTTTTACATTTGTATTTTTCTTATTAGTGGTAATTAAGGAAACAATTCATAATGGTAAAAATGATATTACTTATGGTTTGATATTAGCAATTAGTTTGCTTATTTTAGCTTTTGAATGTATTTATATTAATTATTAAATTGAGAGGTAAAAGTTGATTTAAGAAGTAAAACTTAGATTAACTTTTTTATGTTTGATTGACTTAGATTTTTTAGGAAAATAAAATGTAACCGCATAGATTCTGATAATGAAATAAAGCTGGTAAAATCAAGTAAAATTACTTGTGAAAAATGTAGAAAGAGTGGCTGTTTTTTCTAAAATCGTATTGACAAAAAAGTTAGCTAATGATAACATATTAGATGTGTTAGGTGTGTCTAACTATATTTTATATCGTATAGTTAGCTTTAACTAATCAAAGTAGCGTTACCTATTTTAGGTTCGTGAGATTTAATTCTTGAGGAGGGAAATAGAATGCCTTTAACAATGTTAAATGTAGGAGAAACCGCTGAAATTAAAAGAATTGGTGGTAACGAAGAAACAAGAAGATTTTTAAACAATCTTGGTTTTGTCGTAGGTGCCGAGGTTGCTGTTGTTTCAGCAATCGGGGGAAATGTGATTGTTAATATCAAGGATTCTCGCGTTGCTATTAATG